>CALLZL010000165.1 GCA_937859575.1 uncultured Chloroflexota bacterium | reverse complement strand
CAGTTGTCGGAGCCGCTCGGTGAGATCACCGCCGGCAACCTCATTGCGATAGGCATCGGCGATCCGGGCCCCGACCGCGTCGAGCAGCGATTGCAGCTGATCCGGATTACGGCTCGCCAGCTCGCGCATAAGCAGCGTTGCCAGCGTGTCGTACTCCTTTGGAAACAGCTCAAGTGCCCGCGCCGTCAGCGAATAGACAAGCCGCGGCCGGCCGGGCCCACTACGCGCCAATCGCGTCTCGAGCAGCGCCCGCGCCTCAAGATGCGTCAGATGCTCGCGTACGGCGGTCGTGCTGATACCCAGCACCTCTTCCAGTTCGCGAATCGTTGCCTCACCGTGGCGCTGCAAGTGAGCCAGGATCTTCCCCGCCGGCGACTCCGGCGCATACGGCGTGACAGTCATACGTAGCACTCCTCGTGATCGTATGGTGCAATGTACCATAGATCGCGCCTATCGTCAATAAAAACAGGTGAAATTGTTTTTATTACATGTAAGCAACCGGGAAAGCCATGATACAATTGCAGCAACCCGGCAGCATTCCATCGGAACAGATGACATGAGCATGGAGGAGCGCACATGACCAGTGAAGTTCAGAACGCAGCACCGACGGCGATCTCCGCAAGTGATCAGGTCGAGAAATACCCGCCGACCGGCGAGATCGTCGCGCAGGCAAATATCACCGCCTATATGCAGGCGAAGGGATTCGCCACATGGGAAGCGCTCTACGAATGGTCGATCAGCAACCCGGAGGTCTTCTGGAGTGATATGGCAAACCGGCTCGAATGGTATGAGCCATGGCAGCAGGTGCTTGATGATTCGCAGCAGCCGTTCTTCAAATGGTTCACCGGCGGCAAATTCAATATTATTCATAATGCGATCGATCGGCATCTGAAGACATGGCGGCGCAATAAGCAAGCACTGATCTGGGAGGGTGAAGACGGCTCGCAGCGCACCTTCTCGTACCTTGCCGTCAATCGCGAGGTATCGAAGCTTGCGAATGTCCTGAAGAGCATGGGTGTCGAGCAGGGTGAAATCGTATCGATCTACATGCCGCGTGTGCCGGAACTGATGTTTGCCATGCTGGCATGTGCCAAGATCGGCGCGGCACATTCGGTGATCTACGGCGGCTTTTCGGTCGAGGCGCTGCGCGATCGCATCGCCGATGCCGGCTCGAAGGTGCTGATCACTGCCGACGGCGGTTTCATGCGCGGCAAGATTGTCGAGCTCAAGAAGATCGCCGACGATGCCATGCAGCATAGCCCATCGATCCAGACATGCATCGTGCTGAAGCGCAGCGGCCACGAGATCGAGATGCAGGCCGGCCGCGACTACTGGTGGCACGATCTGATGAATCTGCCGATTGCGTCGATCAAGTGCGACACGGTGCCGGTGGATCCCGAACATCCGCTCTATATTTTGTATACCTCGGGCAGCACCGGGAAACCCAAAGGGGTGATGCATGTCCACGGTGGGTATGCCGTCGGCATCTCGGCTACTCTGCACCTGACATTCGACATCAAAGAGGAAGACCGCTACTGGTGTGCCGCCGACCCGGGTTGGGTGACGGGGCACTCGTATATTGTGTATGGGCCGTTGATCGAAGGGGCGACCTCGTTTATGTACGAAGGGGCACCCAACTACCCATACCCTAACCGCTGGTGGAGCCTGGTCGAGAAGTATGGCATTAATGTCCTGTATACAGCCCCAACAGCGATCCGTGGCCTCATGCGCTTTGGTGATGCCTGGCCCAGCCGCCATGATCTTTCGTCGCTTCGGCTGCTTGGCTCGGTCGGCGAGCCGATCAACCCCGAGGCATGGCGCTGGTTCTACAATGTCATCGGTAAAGGGCGCTGCCCGATCATGGATACCTGGTGGCAGACCGAGACCGGTGCGTTTATGATCACGCCGAATCCTACCACCGCCCTCAAACCGGGTTCGGGAACCCGCCCGTTCCTCGGCATCGTTGCCGATGTGGTTGACGAGCAGGGCAATTCGAAACCAGCCAATGAAGATGGGTTGCTGGCGATCAAAACCCCCTGGCCGGCAATGATGCGTACCATTCTGCATGATCCGGAACGCTATCAGCGCCAGTATTGGGATAGTGAGCCGGCCGGGATGTATACGGCAGGCGACTCGGCGCGCCGCGACGAGGACGGCTATTTCTGGATCATCGGGCGTATCGATGATGTTATCAAGGTGTCGGGGTATCGCCTCGGTACAGCCGAGATCGAATCGGCGCTTGTCTCACATCCTGCGGTGGCCGAAGCGGCAGCAATCGGCCTGCCGCACGAAATCAAGGGTACCGCTATCTATAGTTATGTCATTCTACGTAGCGGCATCGAAGGAACCGAGGCGTTGGAGGATGAACTGCGGGCGCATGTCGGCCGCGAAATGGGGCCGATTGCACGCCCCGAAAAGATCACCTTCGTCGGGTCGCTCCCGAAGACACGCTCGGGCAAGATCATGCGGCGTGTCCTCAAAGCACAGGCAACCGGGCAGGATGTCGGTGATATTTCAACCCTGGAGAGTTAGCGCAAAGGGGTTGGATCCGGGCCTATCAGTGCTTGTGTGGCATGGGATTGCAGCACATAGCCCCGGCCGCCAGCCAGAGCCAAGTATCACGACAGCTGTACGCTGCGATACAATCGTATCGCAGCGTACAGCTATTTTGGGCTCTACGGTTCAACCGTTCTGCCCTTCAGAGTTGGGAAGCCATCACCAGCACATTATAGTGATGGCCATCGCGCCCACGGGCGAAACCAGTCAGGGTGCCCTCGGTAACAAACCCAAGATGATCAAAAATCGCACGCCCATCCGATTGCTCTTCGATCATCTCGACCGTCACTTTCTCGCCACCAAGTTCGCGGGCCGCCGTCACGATCGCATGCGCCATGGCGCTGCCCAGGCCGATATGCCGCCAGCCGGCACTCACGATCAATTGGATGTTGACCACATGGCTTGAACGACCCGGCAACTTACGGGCCGAGGCATATGCCGCAATATTGCCGCTATCGTCGGCGGCTACCAGTTGTCGCCAGTGTTCGGCACCACGCGCATTTGCCAACCGTGTTGTCGTGTCGAGGCTACGCAGATCATTCTGCAAATACAGCCAGTCGTCATCGGGCAATGAACAGCCGAATGTATATAAGGCGACACTCTCACCAGCATCCAGCGGGCGAAGCGTGAGTTCACGGCCGTCAAGCAAGGCGATCCGCATCGCAGAATGCGACATATCAGGCATAATCTGATGTGCTCCTCAGCTGGTGCCAGTGAAATTTCACACAATCTCGATTTTATTATACCATTAGTTTTACGGGCGGGCGGCTCTTTCACCGGCATCCCGACGCCGGTAACGGGTTAGTTCTGGTTCGGATGAATGTGCACATGAAGGAACAGGTATGCAACGAAATGATGGTCGAGCCGCGTATCAGCTGCGGCCGATCCAGATCGCAATCAATACATTCGGTTACGCCGAGGGGAGCGCGCTGATCGACATGGGCGCCACCCGCGTCTTGTGTACGGCAAGTGTCGAACGCGGTGTGCCGCCCTGGATGCGTGGCCAGGGGCGCGGTTGGGTCACAGCGGAGTACGCACTCCTCCCCCGATCCACAACAACCCGCACCCGGCGCGAGCGGAGCGGTGCCTCGGGCCGCACCCAGGAGATCCAACGCCTGATCGGCCGTGCCTTACGGGCCGCCGTTGATCTGACACTACTTGGCGAGCATACGATCACGATCGATTGTGATGTCCTGCAGGCCGATGGCGGCACACGTACGGCGGCCATCAGTGGCGGTTATGTAGCACTGGCTTTGGCGCTGCGCCGGCTTGTCGAACGCGGTGATCTGCCACAGAGCCCGCTGACCTGCTCGATTGCGGCGGTGAGTGCCGGATATGTTGCCGGGCAGGCGCTCGTTGATCTCAACTATCAGGAAGACAGCGCCGCTGATCTCGACTGTAATCTGGTGCAAACACATACCGGTGCGATTGTTGAAGTGCAGTGTACGGCTGAGGCGCGGGCGATCAGCCGGGCTGAGTTTGATGCGCTGATTGATCTTGCCGGGCATGGAATCAGCGAATTACTCGCTGCGCAACAGGCAGCTCTGCGGCTCTCGGGCGAAGCACAGCCTCATTGAAGCACACATCCCGCGAACGCGGGTGCCCCGCCTGTATGCGCGGTTTGTGCGATTCCAATCATCAACCATTCTGCACCGGGCTCAACCCAGGCTGCTCTGAAACTAGCATGCCAGGTCGCCAGATCCGGCCATATTCCATAGGAGGACATATGACATCGACCAGCCAGTTACCCCACTGGGATATGCAGGTAGTCTACCCCGCACTCGAATCACCTGAATTTGAGCATGACTTCCAACAACTCCTGAATGAAATCAGCGCACTTGCCGAGCTTTTCGAACGCCATGCAGTTGGCCAGCACGATGCCACAGTGCTTGATGACACGACCATCATGGCCTTCGAGGCTGTGACGAATGCCATGAACACCATGATCGATCATGCCAGAGTGATCCAGGCCTATATCTATAGTTTTGTAGCGACCAACTCGCGCGACAACAATGCGCAGGCTCGCATGAGTACCTTCCAGCAGGAAGGGGTGCGGCTCTCGCAACTCAGCACACGATTTGTCGCCTGGATCGGATCGCTCGATATCGAGACACTGATCGAACGTTCGCCGGTGGCAGCCGAACATGCCTTTATGCTACGGCGGGCACACCAACAAGCGCGGCACCTGATGTCGCCGGCCGAAGAGGCGCTCACGGCAGAATTGAACCTGAATGGCGCAATCGCATGGGGCCAGCTCCACAGCAACCTGACATCTCAGCTCAGTGTGACACTCGAGCTTGATGGTGAAGCGCGCCGCATGCCGATGAGCGCCATCCGCACCCTTGCCTCGTCATCTGATCGCCCCATACGCCGCCAGGCGTACCAGGCCGAGCTGGCGGCCTGGGAACAAGCCGCCCTGCCATTAGCGGCCGCACTCAACAGCATCAAAGGGCAGGTGGGCATCCTGGCACGCCGCCGTGGCTGGGATTCGCCGCTTGATGCCGCACTGTTCGAAAACAATATCGACCGCGCCACGCTCGATGCCATGCTGACGGCGGCGCGCGAGTCGTTCCCCGATTTTCGCCGTTACCTGCATGCCAAAGCCCGGCTCCTGGGTGTCGAACGCCTGGCATGGTACGATCTCTTCGCACCGGTTGGCGGCGGCGACCGATCGTGGGAATATGCCGAAGCCGGCGAGTTCATCGTGGCCCAGTTCGGCAAATATTCACTGCGTCTGAGCGAATTCGCCGCCCGCGCCTTCAACGAAGGATGGATCGATGCCGAGCCACGCTCGGGCAAAGTTGATGGTGCCTTCTGCATGCGGCTGCGGCGCGATGAGTCGCGCATCCTGGCCAACTTTACCCCTTCGGTCAAAAGCGTCCTGACACTGGCCCACGAACTTGGCCATGCCTACCATAATCTGAACCTGGCCCAGCAAACCATTCTCAATCAGGATACGCCCATGACACTGGCCGAAACCGCCAGTATCTTCTGCGAGACGATTGTTCGGCGGGCAGCACTCCTCGAAGCGCCACCCGCCGAACAACTCGAAATCCTCGAAGCCTCACTCGTCGGGGCAACTCAGGTGGTTGTCGATATTACCAGCCGCTTTCTGTTCGAGCAACAGGTGTTTGATGGGCGACAGCGGCGGGCACTCTCGATCGATGAACTGAACAATGCCATGCTTACCGCCCAGCAGGCTACCTATGGTGATGCACTCGATCCGGCAGAGCTCCACCCCTATATGTGGGCTGCCAAAGGCCATTACTATAGCGGTGGGCGCTCGTTCTACAACTATCCCTATATGTTCGGCTTGCTCTTCGGGCTTGGAT
>CALLZL010000164.1 GCA_937859575.1 uncultured Chloroflexota bacterium | reverse complement strand
GGCATACGAGCTAAGCTAGTGACTGGAGTTCAGACGTGTGCTCTTCCGATCTTGGTTGCGCGGGTTGCCGCCGAGGTCAAGCCGCGCGATATCCTCTACCACGCCGTAGGCCACGGATGGACATGCGAGCCGTTTGGGATTGCCGGCCTCGGCTGGGATTACCCGCCCGAACCGGTGCCGGCCGAAGCCATACCGTACCTTGCCCTGGTCAATGGAGCACGTGAGCTATGGCAAGGTATTCCGCTCAACACCAGCCTCTGTTACTCGAATCCGGCAGTGCGCCGAATCATGACCGACGCGGCGGTCGGATATGCCCAGCAACATCCCGAAGTCGATCTACTGCATGTCTGGCTTGCCGACGGTACCAACAACCAGTGTGAGTGTGCCGAATGTGCCGGTACACGCCCATCGGATTGGTATGTGCTGCTGTTGAATGAGCTTGATGCCAAACTGAGCGCCGTGGGCCTTGATGTACGAATCGTCTTTCTAGCCTATTTTGATCTGCTCTGGCCACCGGAACAGCAGCGGATCCGAAATCTCGACCGCTTTGTGATGATGTTTGCCCCGATCACGCGTACCTACACCCGGCCGTTTTCACCGACACCCGAACTACCGCCGCTGCGGCCCTTCGAACGCAATCGGCTCGATTTTCCGCAGGATATCGCCCAGAACCTGGCATTCCTGCGCGCCTGGCAGGCGCAGTGCATTGCGCAGGATGGCCGGCCGATCGACAGTTTCGATTTCGATTACCACCTGATGTGGGATCACTACCGCGACCCGGGGTATACCCAGACCGCCCACATCCTGCGGCAGGATCTCGATCTGCTTGGTGATCTCGGCCTCAACGGGTTCATCAGTTGCCAGGTGCAGCGCGCCTTCTTCCCCACCGGCCTGCCGATGGTATTGCTGGGTTGGGCTAGCTGGGGCGCTTCCACCGATGAGGCAACCCTCGCCGCAGATTACTTCGCCGCCGCATTCGGCCCGGAAGGCAGCCATGCACAGGCCTACCTGGCGCAGATCTCGCAACTGTTCGACCCGGCCTATCTGCGGGGCGAAAAACCGGATGCCGGCGTACCGGCGGCAGCGGCACTGGCGCAGGTCGCCGGCGTTGTCGATCAGTTTCTCCCGACGATCGAACGCAATATGATGCTTGATACCCCCTGTTGGGCACGTTCGTGGTTCTATTTGCAGCACCATGCCGCGATTGTCAACGGGCTTGCCGCCGCACTCCACGAGCGTGCACTCGGCCACGAACGGCAGGCCTATACGGCATGGGTCACACTGCGCGAGCATGTAAGGCGCAGCGAGCCTGCGATCCATCCGGTGTTTGATACCTACCTGTTTGTGCGGGTGTGGGATGCCGTGTTTCGCATCGATCATTCCTGAGTGCTGCGGATAGTGTGAATAGCCCGTAATCCGCCGCCGATTGGCAGCAGATCGCCATCGGCAACCTTGTGATAGACCCGTGCCGCCGGAACCGTTGCCGGGACGCTACTGATAAATATGCGGTAGAGAATGGCATTCAACATAGCGAAGTACAGCAGTATTGATCGGTGCGCATGCCAGGAGCGCGCACCGTGTGCGCATGCGGGCGAGACGCCCGCGCTCCCAGCGATCAATCGTTTTGCACTTCGCTATAAGCAATCATTCAATTGCGATCTGCAGGCGATTACAGATCTCGCGGATGTAGGCCACACTCAGGATATTCTCGTGATCGAA
Organism: uncultured Chloroflexota bacterium; assembly: GCA_937859575.1. GTDB lineage: Bacteria > Chloroflexota > Chloroflexia > Chloroflexales > Roseiflexaceae > CALLZL01. Next base: position 3,514 of record CALLZL010000164.1, on the reverse strand, counting down.
TGCTTCGCCGGCAAAGGTTGCCGCCCCATAGCCGCCGTGCAGCGCCGCCGGCCCACGCGAGACACCCGGTACATCTTCGAGTTCAATCGAGATCACCCCGTCGAACCCGACATCTCGCAGGGCGCGCATAAGCGCCTCCCAGTCAATCTTTCCCTTGCCCGGTCGCCAATGGACATTGGTGAGCCCGTCGTTGTCGGAAAAATGGCAGTGGAAGATCCGATCGCGCAGCTGATACACCACCGCATGCGAGAGTTCGCCAAGTGGGAAGAGATGGCTTGGGTCAAGGTTCATGCCGAGCACCGGTGACTGCACATGTTCGATCAGACGCAACATGCTGGCTGCCCCCGTCATGTAGCGGTGCGGGTGTGGTTCCAGGGCAAACTTGAGCCCGGCATCGGCACAGATCGCACAACAACGCCGGATCACATCAACATAGTCGAGCCAGTTCTGCTGCCAATCCAGATCCGGCGGGTAATCGACCTGGAAGATCTGGACATGCGGCAGCACCGTGATATGCGGGGCACGAATTTCGAAAGGGTAGCTCGCAACCGAGTTCATAATACCGCTACCGAGCTCGGCTGCCACCGCAACCGCCCGTTTGAAATGCTCGACTGCCGCATCGCGCTCGTGTTTGTCGGGGCTTGCCATGCCGCGTGGCGTCGAGACAAACTCAGAAAGTTCAAGACCTTCGTCAGCCAGTAGTCGCCGTAAGTGCTTGATCGTCGCCGGCGTGTAGTAGGTATCGAGCGCCGCACGATCCCATGCGATCAGTTCGACCGCCTTGAACCCCAGCCGCGCAATACGCCGAATACCGTCATCGTAGGGTGTATCCCACTGAAACGGCCAGACTGACGCGCCAAACTTCATCGTTTCCTCCTTTCAGTCGCTGTGCCGGGAGCTTGCGTCATCAGCGGCACGCCTTCCAGGGCGAGCCCGCCTGTGTATTGTCGCACTGTTCCGCCGAGCTTTCAACCGGGCAAGGCACAGCGCCAGGGCGTACGCACAATGGTGGTTGGCAGCGGCCTGTTGGTGGGCCTACGGCGTAGTTATAGCTAGGTGCAGAAATCTTGAGCCAGCCGCCTCCTGGGAGCGCGGGTGTCCCGCCCGCATGTGCGCAAGATGCGCGCGGGCCCAATGATCAATCGTTTTGCACTTGGCTATAGCGGGGTAAACGGCCACACCAGCGGCACCACAACCATGACGATGAAGAAGATCAGGACATTGAGTGCAGCACCTACCCGAGGAAAATCGATGAATCGGTAGTTGCCGACGCCATACACCAGCACATTCGCCTGATGGCCGATCGGGGTGAGAAAGGTAGTGGAAGCACCGATCGCAATTGCCATCAGGAACGGGTATGGTTCGAGCCCCAGACCCACTGCGATGGCAACGCCGATTGGTGCCAGAAGCACGGCAGCGGCGGCATTCGACATTACTTCGGTGATCAGTGTGGTGAAAATAAAGAGCCCAGCCATCACGACCAGCGGGCCATAGCCGCCCGTCAGGTTGAGAATATGCCCGGCGAGCCAGCGCGCCGTTCCGGTATGATCATCACTCATAGCAATGCCCAGCGGCATCATGCAGGCGATCAGGAAGATCACGCGCCACTCGACATCGTGGTACATATCCTGCACTCGTACACACCCTGTAATTGCCATCAGCAAGACGCCCAGAATCCCGGCAACTGAGATATGCAGCAGGCCGGTTGCTGCGGCAATAATCGCAACCGCCATGATCGCCAATGCCACCGGTGCGCGCGCCAGATCACGCGGTGCATGATCAAGCCGCCTGGCGATCACGAAATCGGCACTGATTGCCATGTCGCGCAGGGCGGCCGGCGAGCCCTGTACCAGCAGCACATCGCCAACCGCCAGCGGCACCGAGGTGAACTGCTGCTGCAGTGTGCGCCCACGGCGACGCAATGCCAGCACCAGCACATTATAGCGCCGGAACACATGCCCCTGATTGATCGATCTGCCCAGTAGCATCGACCTCGGAGCTACCGCTACCTCCGCCAGTTCGACCCCCTCGCCGGTTAAGGCCTCGTCGTCGAACTTTGTCTCGGCATACAGGCGCAGCGGGCCGCCCTGCTTCTGCTTGAGCAATTCGGCGACATCCCCCTCGACAATCAGCCGATCACCGGCTTGCAGCACTGTATCCGGCGATGGCACAAAGGTTACTTCAGGCTGTGTGGCACGCCGCATGCGCAGCACCGTCAGCCCGGTCGTATTGCGAAATGCCGATTCGATCAGCGACTTACCGGCGAGCGAGCTCTTCTGGCGCACAACAACTTCGGTAAGATAATCCTGCAACTGGTATTGTTGCGTCAGGCTCTCGGATTCCTGGTGCGCCGGTATCAAGAAGCGCCCTACCAGTGCCATATACAGCACCCCAACCGCCATTACCGCCAGGCCGGTCGGCAGAAAATCGAACATGCGAAACCCGCTGAATCCGGCTGTTTCCAGTGCGGTTGATACCAGTAAATTGGGCGGTGTGCCGATCAGAGTGGTTAATCCACCAAGCAACGAACCAAACGACAGCGGCAACAGCAGCCGGGTGAATGGGTAGTGCGATCGCTGTGCAATTACGAACATTGCCGGCAACAGCACAGCCACTGCGCCGATATTATTCATGAAAGCCGACATTACCCCGACCGTCACCATGACGGTCGCGGTCAGCAGTACAGGATGCCCACCGCCGATGCGGATGATCATGCCCGCGGTATAGTCGGCCACACCAGTGCGTACCAGCCCTGAGCTCAGAATAAACATGCAGATCACGGTGATCACCGCCGGATTGCTAAAGCCGGAAAACCCCTCCTCAATACCGACAATACCAGTCAGTAGCAATGTGAGCATCACGCCGATCGCCACAATATCCGGACGCACGACCTCAAATGCAAATAAGAGCAGGGCGATACCAATGATGCCCAGGATGAAATAATGCTCCATATGGCCTCACACAGGGCTATCCGGCAGGCTATCGAAGGCATAAGATCAGGGCCCTATTGTACCAAAGCTGCAATGGTATCTCTTCTATCACGCCGGGTGAAGCCCACACCGATCAGCCCGGTGCTACAATAGAGGGCGGCGAAGGTGCCAGATCGGTGTACTCCGCTGCTATGGAGAGCGGCTGATGCCGCATCGGGAGCAATTGTATGCCTCAACCAATTCGGATCATTACGGGCGGCATCCACCACGAAACCAACAGTTTCACGCCGATTCCGACGGTGTATGCCGATTTTGTGCTCGACCGCAGTATCGAACGGTATCACGACGATACTGGGATCCTGGCACCACTCGACAGCATTGATCTCGTCGCAACGGTGGTGGCCAATGCACAGCCGGGCGGGCTGGTGCAGCGCACGGCCTATCAGCGGCTCAAGGCCGAATTACTGGCTGCGATCGCGGCCGCACTGCCGGCCGATGCTCTGCTGCTCGACCTGCATGGTGCGATGGAGGTGGAAGGGATCGGCGACGGTGAGACCGACCTGATCAATGCGGTACGCGAACTG
>CALLZL010000163.1 GCA_937859575.1 uncultured Chloroflexota bacterium | reverse complement strand
GTTGCGGAGGGGCGTTTTGGCCGGATTCACTATGCCAACGGCCGCATGCTGCGCCGCAGCGGCATCCCCGGGTTCGGCAGCTGGTTTACGCGCCGTGAACTGGCCGGCGGCGGCGCGCTGATGGATATCGGCGTGCATGTGCTTGATATGATGCTCTGGATACTGGGTTTCCCCGAGGTTACAGCTGTACGCGGCGAGGTGCAGGCGAATCTCGGGCCGCAAGAGCGCGGCCTGGGCGGCTGGGGGATCGATCGGATACCGGGTGGGACGTTTGATGTTGATGATCTGGCGGCGATCCACCTGCGGCTTGCCAACGGCGGCCTGGTGACGGTCGAGGTGACCTGGGCATACTATGGCCGCGATGAAGAGCGTTACCAGATCGCCGGCGATCAGGGCGGTGCCGATTACTTCCCCGATGTGTACGGCACCGACAAGCCGCTGCGGCTGCTCCGCCACGATGGCGACACAGTGGTTGAAATCATTCCATCGCTGCCACGGGTCGAGCATGCCTGGGCGCTCGGCCTGGTGCGTTTCGTCGAGGCCTGCCGTGGCAATGGCACACCACTCGCCACCGGCGAGGAGGCTCTGACGATCCTGCGGCTGCTCGACGCCACCAACCGCTCGGCGGCCGAGCAGCGCGAAATCGTGCTGTAAGCGCCGGCAGGTTTGCGTGTGCGGCTGCACTGCAGCCGCACACGCAACGAGGTGGTGTCGGGCTACTTCAGTGCCAGTACACGCTCGACGATCGCATCGACGGTGAGACCGTACTGTTTGTAGATCTCCTGGTAGGGAGCCGAAGCCCCGAAGCGATCCACCGCAATAATCGCGCCGCGATCGCCCACCCAGCGTTCCCACCCCATACTGATACCGGCTTCCCCCCCCGCCGCCCGCGCCGGGGCCGGTGGCACCGCCGTAGCGGGAGGGCGCGGCGGGTGGGCGGCGAAGAGTCCCCAGCCGGGAAAACTCGCGACCGGCGCTTTCACGCCTTGCGGTGCAGGGGGGGCTGGAGCCGCCATGACCAGCCCGACTTCCGAGCCGGTTGCGATCAGCAGTGCATCCGGTGCACCGGCAGCTTCACTCAGCACATATGCGCCACGCCGCAGGCCATCGGCGGCAGCCAACTGTTCGCGATCAAAAACCGGCAACTTCTGGCGGCTCAGGATCAGCGCCGTCGGGCCGTCGTTGCGTTCAAGTGCCACCTGCCATGCCACTACCGCTTCGTTGGCATCCGCCGGGCGGATGACCGTCAGGTTCGGAATTGCACGCAGGGCGGCAACATGCTCAACCGGCTGGTGGGTCGGGCCATCTTCGCCAAGGCCGATGCTATCGTGGGTGAAGACATCCACCACCGGATGGTGCGAGAGTGCCGCGATGCGGATGGGGCCACGCATATAACCCGAGAAGGTCAGGAAGGTGCCGCCATACGGCCGCACGCCGCCATGGGCCGCCATGCCGTTGAGTGCCGCACCCATGCCGTGTTCGCGCACACCAAACCAGATCACATTACCGGCGTAGTTGCCGGCCTGGAAGCTGCCATCGGTCACAGCCGGCGTTTTTGTGCTTTCCGAAAGGTCGGCCGAGCCGCCGAGCAGCCCCGGCACCCGCTGGATCAGTGATTCGAGGGCCTTGCCGGCCGCATCGCGGGTCGCCTGTTCTCCGCCGGCTGGTGTATAGTGTGGCAGCCCTTCGTTCCAGCCGGGCGGCAGTTCGCCGGCCAGCGTGGCACGCAACCGCGCCGCTTCCTGCGGATACTCGGCGGCATATGCCGCCAGGCGAGCTTCCCAATCGGCCTGGAGTGCCGCACCGCGTTCGCCGATTGCCCGGGTATGTTCGGCTACGGTTCCGGGAACAAAGAAGTGCGTATCGGGATCAAAGCCGAGTGCCTGCTTGGTGGCACGCACCCCATCGGCCCCGAGCGGTGAGCCATGCACTTTGCTGGTGCCGGCCTTCGGGCTGCCATACCCGATCACGGTCCGTACCGAGATCAGCGATGGGCGGTTGGTTTCGGCGCGCGCCGCCGCAATGGCGGCCTCGATTGCCGGCATGTCGTTGCCGTCGGCAACCCGCTGGGTGTGCCAGCCATAGGCAGCAAAACGTGCCAAGACATCCTCGGTAAAAGCGAGGCGCGTCGGGCCGTCGAGCGAGATGTCATTATCATCGTACAAATAGATCAGCTTACCGAGTTGCAGATGGCCGGCGAGTGATGCCGCCTCGGCAGCCACCCCTTCCATCAGGTCGCCGTCGCTCACGATCGCATAGGTATAGTGATCGAAGAGCGTATGCCCCGGGCGGTTGAAGGTCGTCGCCAGATGTGCTTCGGCGATCGCCATGCCGACGCCGTTGCCAAACCCTTGGCCCAGCGGGCCGGTGCTCACCTCGACACCGGGCGTCAGGTGGCTCTCGGGGTGGCCGGGAGTCAGCGAACCCCACTGGCGAAAGCGTTTCAGTTCATCGAGCGACAGATCATAGCCAAACAGGTGCAGCAAGCTGTAGATCAACATCGACCCATGGCCGGCCGAGAGCACAAAACGGTCGCGGTCGTGCCAGTGCGGATTGCGTGGGTTGAAGCGCAGGAAGCGCGACCAGATCACATAGGCCATCGGCGCGGCACCGAGCGGCAGGCCGGGATGCCCGGAGTTTGCCGCCTGCACCCCATCGATCGCAAGGGTACGGATGGTATTGACGGAAAGTGTATCGAGATCGGTATAACTGTGCGTCATGCAAGGATTCTTTCTTCAAAACAGGCAATGCAGAAGAACTGCGGCAATCAGGCTCCGGCAGTTCTTCTGCAGCAGCATGCGGCGGGGGTCTTCCAGGAAACTTGCGGTTACTGACGGGCTTTCCAATCAGCAAGGAAGCGCTCGATACCACTATCGGTCAGCGGATGTTTCATGCTCTGCTCGATCACCTTGAACGGGCATGTGGCGATATCGGCACCGGCGAGCGCCGAATCGATAATGTGGCGCGGATGGCGGATCGAGGCCGAAAGAACTTTGGTCGGCAGATCATGGGTGCGATAGATCTGCACGATCTCGCGAATAAGAGTCATCCCATCGACACCGGTATCATCGACACGCCCGACAAACGGGCTGATGATGAACGCACCGGCACGAGCGGCAAACAGCGCCTGGGTGGCGTTGAAGCAGAGCGTGACATTACAGCGGATATTGTCTTTCGCCAATCGATACACGGCCTTGAGCCCTTCGGGGGTGCTCGGCACCTTGACGATCACGTTTGGATGCCAGGCAGCGAATTCGTGCCCCTCGCGCACCATGCCATCGGCATCGAGCGATACCGTCTCGGCGCTGATCGGCCCATCGACGAGCGCGGCGATTTCGGTAATCGTGCTCTTGAAGTCGGCCCCCTTCTCGCGGGCAATCAGCGAAGGGTTCGTGGTGACACCGCTGAGGATCCCCCATCCGGCAGCTTCACGGATCTCATTGAGGTTGGCAGTATCAAGGTAGATCTGCATGGTTCGGCTCCTTACTGACGTTACGTTTCATAGTGCGCCCCAACATCATACGAACGAATGTCGGAATAGCCTATGCTAGACACATGTCGGATGCCCGATTATAGCATGCCTCTCTGGTTCGTTTTCGTGGTTGCTGCCTGCTGGCCGCCTGTACAGCCCGCATGGCGATGGCCGCCAAACATATATGACAAGAAAGAGAACAAAATAGGCCTTGCTCTTAACGCTATTTTGTGCTATCGTAAACTTTGCATAAACACCGTCCGATCACAACAGAAGGCTGGTGAGAAGTGAACAAGTCTCGGGACCTCCTCTCGTCCGCACTGTGTGATTCTCCTACCCCCGGCCGCACTCAGAACCGCTCATACCAATCATTCTATGCAACCCAGCCAGAATCCCGCGAGCAGTTGCATGAGCGGGTTGTCGGTGCGCCGATCGATATCGATACGCTGATCGGGGGGGCGGAGCAATCACTGCTTGAGACGGAGGAGAGCCAGGAGCTGGATCTAGAGGCCGATCTCGATGTCGACAATGTCGGGGTCGATGACCCGGTACGGGTGTACCTGCGCGAAATCGGCCGCGTCAATCTGCTCACGGCCCAGGAAGAGATCACGCTGGCGCAACAACTCGAGCGAGGCGAGCAAGCACTCGATGCCATGCGTGAACCGGAATGCCCGCATCATGACCGACCGAAGCTTGCACGGTTGGTGCAGGAAGGCCAGGCGGCCCGCGAGCGCCTGATCCAGGCAAACCTGCGTCTGGTCGTTTCAATTGCCAAGAAGTACATCGGCCGCGGGATGTCGCTGCTGGATCTGATCCAGGAGGGCAACATCGGCTTAATGCGTGCGACCGAGAAGTTCGACTACCGCAAGGGGTTCAAGTTCTCGACGTATGCGACCTGGTGGATCCGCCAGGCGATCACACGGGTGATTGCCGATCAGAGCCGCACGATCCGCCTGCCGGTGCATGTCGGTGAAACGATCAACCGGGTGATGCGTACCAGTAGCCGTATTCAGCAAGCCACCGGGCGCGACCCGACCCCCGAAGAGATAGCAACCGAGCTGGGGATTCCACCCGAGAAGGTGCGGCGGGTTCTTGAGGCGGCGCGGCAGACGATTTCGCTCGAAACGCCGGTCGGCGCTGAAGGCGATTCGGTGCTGGCCGATTTCATCGAAGACGGGCGCGGCACGACCCCGATGGAGAGCGCATCGCAGCATATTTTGCGCGAGCAGATCGATACGGTGCTGCAGAAGTTGCCCGAACGCGAGCGGCGCATTATTCAGCTGCGCTATGGCCTCTACGATGGGCACTATCGCACGCTCGAAGAGGTTGGCCGCGAGTTTGGCATTACCCGCGAGCGGATTCGCCAGATCGAGGCTCGTGTATTGCGCAAGCTGCGTCATCCGTATTTTGGCCGTGGGTTGCGCGGGTATCTGGAATAACCCCGACCCTACCAGGCAAGGCAAACGGAGCGCCAGGCAAGGCCTGCCGCTCCGTTTGTGCGTCTTCCTCTGCTATAATGCGCGCTATGATCTGGACAATCTCCGACCTGCATCTTTCACATGCCCGGCCGAAACCGATGGATGTCTTCGGCAACCGCTGGAAGAATCACCCCGAACGTATTGCTGCCGCATGGCGATCACGCGTCGCCGACGACGACACCGTGCTGATTGCGGGGGATGTGTCGTGGGCAATGAAGCTGAATGATGCGCTTGTCGATCTCCAGTGGATCGATGCGCTCCCTGGCCGCAAGGTGATTTCGCGC
>CALLZL010000162.1 GCA_937859575.1 uncultured Chloroflexota bacterium | reverse complement strand
GCCACCAGCAGGAGCATTGCGCGATAGAAGCTGTCGGTAAGGGACATCCAGCCGAAGAGCGGCGGCACAATAGTGACCAACACCGCCGAGATAAGCACAGCAGGCACGAACCAGCGAGTAAAGCGCTGCGTGAGCTGCTGTGTTGGGCTCTGTTGACCCTGCGCCTCCGCGACCAACTGCATCACTCGACTGAGGGTGTTATCGGCAGCAAGCCGGGTCACGCGCACATCGAACGCCGCATCCAGGTTGATCGTTCCCGCGAATACATCATCGCCCGGCTGCTTCGTAACCGGCACGCTCTCACCAGTGATCGGGCTCTGATCGACCGCGCCGGTACCCGTTGCGATGGTGCCGTCGACCGGCATCCGATCGCCTGGCCGCACCACAACAACATCACCTACCTGTACCTGTGCCACGGCCAACTCGACAATCTGTTCGCCACGGCGGACCTGTGCGCTCTGCGGCATAAGTTGCCCGAGTGCACCGACGGCGTTGCGCGCCCGATTGAGCGCGAAGTGCTCGCCCGCGTGGCCGAGGGCGAACAGGAACAGCAGAAATGCCCCCTCCTGCCATTCTCCCAAGACGCCTGCACCAACGGCCGCTGCAAGCATGAGTACATCCGTATCGAACTTGCCGCGAACGAGCGCCGGAATCGCATGGGTGGCAATATCATACCCACCCGCGAGATAGGCAAGCAGATAGAATACGAGGGTGAACTGCGGTGGAAGCGCGAAGAATGTCTCACCACTCCAACCAATGAGGAGGAAGATTCCCGCAAGGACGACGAGGATGAGCGTCCAGCGTTCCTGAATCCAGTGGGGCAGGAATGTCGGTGCGCTGCCATGATCATGCCCAGCTGCTTCCGTTTCCTGCGCAGCTGTTGCGGGATGCTGTGTGCCGAATGCCGTCGTCGCAACCGGTCGGGCACCCATCGAACGCATCGCCTGTACGATCGCTGGCCGTTGAATGATTGTCGTGTCGTATGCGACCATCGCGAAGCCGGCAGCATAGTTCAGTTCGGCGTGGAGGACGCCCGGCAGGCGCTCGATCTCAGCCGCCAGCACCGCAGCAGAATCAGCGGCATCCAGCCCGGCAAACGCGATCTGCTCATGCCGATAGCGAGCGGATACGACAGCACCAGCGTGTTGGGCAAGCCGTCGCACCTGCGCAAGTGGGATGACATGCGGATCATAATGCACGCACAGTTCTGCATTCCCATTCTCACGCACAATATGTGCCTTCGTAATACCCTTGCGGCCGGAAAGCCATTCGGTAATCCGCTCGACACAGCGATCGGCTTCGCCCATTGTCGGAAGCACAAGTGCAAGATTAATCTCTATCGTCGCATTCATTATGCATTCCTTATTGTGAGAAAATTAACAATTGAGCAATCACTCAAGTGTTGCCATCATAACAAAGGACACCATTCGGTGTCAAGGAGGTCTTGCACTTTCTAGGGCTCGTGCAACGTCTCCAAGCGGGGTAGCGAGTGCCATAGGCTTTCGCGAGGTGTAGCCCTACGCTGTTGCAAAAAACCAGGCATACTTTCAGAGAGCTGTCGTATATTCATCACGGTTTATGAAGCTGAAAAACACGACGGTGAACACTGTGAATAAAATGATGGAGCCAGGAATCCACATCAGCAGACCAGCGAGTTGCTGATCAACGAGGGCCGACATGCCCCACACACGTGGCGCCTGCTCATATGATGGATAGAGTACAAATGAGGCGAAGGTTATCATGGCTGCCAGCACCTTCATCGGCAATAGTTGCACGAACAGATACAGGCACTGAAGAGGCTGCGGCAGGGGTGGCAACTCGTCCATTGGGCTAAACACTGGCCACCAGGTCAGGGTCGCAGTTGCGATGAATGCGATATGCTGCGTAATATGCAACGGCTGAATACTCAGCGATGCCTCGTAGAACTGTGGCACATGCCAGAGTGTGAAGGTGACGTTGTACGCCAAAAACGCGACTAATGGATTCGTCAGAAAGCGGGCAATCGGCAGAACTCCAGGCGCACGCAGAAGCGGTCGAAACAGCCAGCGCGGCGTACCGATCAGCAACAACGGCGGTGCAATCATTGTCAGCAGCAGATGCTGCACCATATGCGCACTGAGGAGGTATCCATCGCTCAGTGTGCCGAGTGGAGAAACAAGCGCGATGAACAGTGTCAAATTGCCGAGCAGAAAGGTCATAATGCGTGTCTGCGATACCGGCTCTGAACCGGGAAACCAGCGCCGCAATGGGCCAACGAAGGCCAGGTAGCCCAAAGCCTGGAGCGCAAGCCCAAGGAGCAGACCTGGCTCCCACGACCATGAAAACATTGTCGTCCTCCTTTGTGTATCTACCAGCCACGGCCCACGCTACGTTCCGGTTGTCTGTAGCAGAAAGCGCAGGTCGCTTACCAGGTCACGTACTGGTACGCCATGGGAAAACATCGCACGCCAGCGCCCCTGTTGATCGATGACATAGATCGAGGGTGTGTGATCCATGGTGTAACCAAGTGCCGAGTTTGGTAGATCCCGCTTCGCAGCATAGACGCCGTAGCTTGAATAGACCACCTGAAGCTCCGCCTGACTGCCGGACAGGCCAATAAATGTTGGATCGAAAGCCGCCATATACTGTCCAAGTCGTGCCGGTGTATCTCGCTCGGGGTCAACGGTAATGAGCACCGCCTGGATGCGCTCTGCATCCGTGCCAAGTTGCTGGCGCGCTGCAGCAATATCGGCGAGAGCTGTCGGGCAGACGTCTGGGCAGTTGGTAAAACCGAAAAAGAGCAAGGTGATCTTGCCTTCCTGGTCACTTAAACGCCAGGGTCGCCCCTGTCCATCGGTCAGTGCGATTTCCGGTGCCGCTGTCGGTTCGTCGAGCAGCGTTCCGCGAAAAGAGTAGTCTCCACAGGAGGCCAGAAACATGGCGCACAGAAGAAAAGCGGAGATCTTCTGGTTGCATGCTATCGTTCGCATGATCTACCTTTACTATTGTGCCTATGGTCGGCAATCATTGGGACTGCCGGCGCAGATGTATTCGATGCACAACCACCACCAGCACTACAAGGATCAGCGTCCCAATCGTTGCAGCCCGTTCGAGCGGCAAGTGCTGATCATCACCCAGCGCGCGTTCCCCGTCGGATGATGGGGGTACTGGCTCCGGCTGTTGTTGCATAACGACAGCCGTTTTGCTATCAACAGTTGCTGCCTGTGTGGCATGACCACCCAGTAGAAGGCCAATCACGCCAAACAACACGACACTTCGTCGGATGGTTTGCCGGATGATGTGGTTGGTGACGAACATATGTGGCTCCCTCTATGGCACTGGTGTCATCGGTTGACCCGCCGCGAGTTGGGTCAGCGCTAATTCCAGTTCTCCAACCGTAATGCCGCCTTCGTACTTGGCCTGAATAATACCCTGCGCATCCACCAGGAATGTCCATGGTTCACTCACGAGCCGCCATTCCTCCATTGCTGGCACAAAGCGTTCCTGTTGAAATGATTCTCCATATGGGTATGGATAGACCTCAACATGGATAAAATCGACCTGCCCTTTGAACTGCTCTTTCACCTGCTTGATCACCTGCAGATTTGGCCCGCAGACTGCTGTCTTGCAGAAGCCTGGTGTCGAGAACGCAACCAGGAAGGGACGTTTGGCTGTTATCGCGTCGGCGATAGTGAGTTGGTAGAGATCCGGGTCTGGTTGACCATCCGAAGTGATACGCCCGAGATCCGGCTCCTCATTGGCTGTCAGATTCGTGCTTGGGATCGCCGGACTCCCCACAGCAGGTGTGCTCGATTGTGCGAGCACCTCGACGCGCAGTCGGTTCACATACACTTGGCCGTCGGAATCGGTCATTTGCACTTCAATACCCCATGCACCGGGTGTATCAAATGTCGGGTAGGCGACGTAGAGTCCGAATGGCAAACCCTCACCGCGGTATACCGCATCTGTTTCACTGCGTACCGTTTGGCTCGTATCCGCAAGATCAAAGATGCGAAGGTGCATCTTCACGGCAGGATCGTTGAGCGGCGATCCACTCTGGACGATTCCAATCGGCAGTCTGTTCGATCCGACGACCAATTCAGACGCAGCGAGTACGGCATTGAGTGGCGCATTCTGGTTGGCATTCTCATCCACCGTGCCGGTACCTGATTGACCACCACACGCGGCGAGCAGCACGCTCACCATCAACCCGAGCGCGATGCGTATGACGCATCGATACAACCATAGAGACATCGCAGAACTCCTTATTACGATACCGCCAGTTACGGCAGCACCATGACATGAAAGATTGCCTGATTGGTGCGACCCTGGGCAGTTGCAACAACCGTCACTGCCCACTCACCATCCATCGTGAAAACTGACGAGGTGCGATACACACCATCCGCACTCGGCTCTGCCAATGGCTGGTTTGTTCCCATTGGGTGCGCCGGCATGACAAGATCGAGATAGACGTCTGCCGGCACCGGTTTCCCTTGCCCATCCGTCACGGTAACAACAAATACTGCCTGTTGATTGACAACCAGCGTCTCGGCCGTCTCAAGTGTGATCGTCATGTCGTTGACTACCTGCCGCTGCACAATAGTGCGGGACTCAACACCCTGTGCGCCATTACAACTTGCCATTAACACGAGGAAGATCACGAGAAACAACGACTGTAATATGTGGCGCAGATCTATATGCATCAGTTCACCTGTATCCGAAATATGGCGATATCTTCGAATGTCGTTGTGCGTATGCGCACTTCCACCTCCCACTCGCCGCCCATCGAAAACCACACCTGTTTGGCGCGATAGCGTCCAGATGCGTCTGCAGTGGCGATGACTTCGGGCGACGCCATGCCCATGTCACGCATCGTTGGCGCAACCACTACCTCCTCGACCGTTACTGACGGGTTCACCCGCTCACGAATATCGATAATGATGTCATGTTCGCCGACACCCTGCGCTTCTGAGCGGATACGCACTGCAAAATGTTCAGTTTGCGCCACCTGTTCATCTGATCCGCCACAGGCGATAAGCAAAGCGAAAGCAACGACATAGGTCGCCATCTGTATCAGCCGAAGTACATACACTCGTCGCTTCATGGCACCACTTCAACGGTCAATGGGACAGTCAGTATCCTCCCGCCGCGTTTGAATTGTGACCATACCTGGTACGTGCCTGGCTGCGGAAATGTGTAGACAAAGCGTACGGTTGGGCCATAGCGTATGTCAGATGTGGCACTGATTGGCACCATTGTCTCGGCAGCATGGACATGGGCGAATGTTGCACCATCAGCACTCCGCGCCAGGAGATGCCCCCCCATTCCTAACCATGGCTGAAGATCGCGGATCGGTTGCTCCTTCTCGCTGAACAGGAACGTAAGTGTCGTCTGCCGAGCGGCTCGTAGCGGCATGAGCGATGATGTCGCCTGGACCTGAATGCCTGCGATGGTACGCATACCAAATCCAGGTGCGGGTGGAGCCGGCGCGGCGGAACTCCCAGCGACGGAGAAGTCGCGAGCGATGACCTGGGTGCCGCTATTTCGACGCTCAATCTCGATATATGCGGTGTAGTTTCCTGATCGATCTGGCGTAAATTCGGTAATAAAGCGCCCGGGGGCAAGCCGCGCTGGGTGAAGATGCGACAAAGAGGTGCCAGTCGTATCCAGAACGATCAGATGCATCAGCGCCTCATGATGCGATACCAGATCATCAACGGGCAGACCAGTTCCACCATCAGTCAGATCGAGTGTGAGGCTAAGTGGTTTCCCGGCTTGCAGAATTGCGACACTCGGAGTCATCGCGACATTCACATGCGGTCGGCCACCACCAGCATCACTGTTCGTGGCCGTCTGCGCCTCTTGGGCTGTAGTGTTCCATTGCAGAACGCCCAGAACGCCTGCTACAACAGTGCAACCAAATATGGCATAGCTGAGAATGCGAGAGACTGCCTGAAGGAGCGGACGTTCACGGCGCTGTATGCTCGCCGATACTCCGACTCCGATGAGCAGCAGCAGGAAGATACTGCCGAGTGTGATGAGCAGTGGGATAGTATAGGGCGGTAGTGGTGTCGGCGTGATTGTGATTGGGATACGTGCAATGCCGCTCCCACGCGCACCTTCTATCTGTAGCTCTAGCTCCCACTCACCCGATTGGTCGACGGGAAGTTGCGTAGAGTACACCCCTTGTGGGCCGGGCACTGTCGTGATCTGTGTCGATGGGGCCTGATCAAACGAGTAGCCTCGTGGGGTCACCCGCAGCAGAATGGTCGCTTCACCGATATCATCGCGCGGAACAATATCGACGAGCAAGAGTGCGGGTGTACTGGGCGGCAGTTCGACTATTGTCGTTATTTCATACGGCCCGATAGCTTGGGTATACACCTGCTGCGGCCCTTCTATCGCGCCGCCATGCGCATGAACTGCATGGGGAAAGAAGAGTGCAGGTGCTATTGCAAGCCCTACCATGGCAACCATGGAGATGCGGAAGATAAGTTTTCGCATGATACCATTCCACTCTGAGCGCTCCCGCGTCATGGGAGGGCTCAGGTGTACGAACTGAATCAGGGATTATTCACTGCGACAGTGTATGTGGGTACACGACATCGACATACGCGACTGCCGAAGCAATCGGTATGATATAGCAGACGTGGGTCGCAGGAGAGCGGTGCGATCGGCCGGGTTAGGTGCCGGCAGAAATCGGGGGTGGGAGCAGCGGGGGCTGTGAGAGGTTATGAAGTATGGAACGGCGCGGAGTCTGTTGCACCATCACCAGAGCAATCACGAGCAACGTCACGACGAGCACACCAAGTGAAAGATGGTCGTGCACAACTGATGCGTCTGTTTGGCTCGAAGGCGACGAAGATTCGTTAGGCGACTGAGTGAAATCGCAGAGAAACACCGATGGCAGCAGTTGTGCGCCAGCGTGGGCAAAGGTATTGGCGAAACCAAGCGTGATAGCCTGGTTATTATCCAATCGTACATGCCCATGCCCTGTGACAGCCGCAGGCATGGGTACTTGGCAATGGACAAGGCACGCAAGCGGTTCGGTGAGGCTTACCATCAGCGCAAACACAAGCAGTGCGCAGCGTCGAACGCGCAGCAAACTCACGGTACGCTGAAGCCACGCCATACCATGATGCGCCCACCAGATGTGATGCTGCACGTCCACACATGCTTCAATTGTTGCCCAGAATCTATGAGCCATAGCGTGAGCGTACCAGCCACAGACAAAGTTGTCAAGGTAAAAGCACTGTGTCAGTAGGATTTGGACGAAATTTCACAATACAAGCCCAAAAGTGTTTGCGCCATATCGGCTTGTGTTCTATACTATCGCTCATGCAGGCAAAATGGTCAGTGTACATACCGCACAGATGGCACCTCCGGCTACCACTGTTGCCGCTTCTCGGCGCATACCTCGCCATACTGTTGCTCATGCTCCCACTCTCATTCGAGCGTGCCCATCGTGTCGGGGATACTGACACCAGCGTCATTCCACGCATGGCGCTGAACGTTGGGGCGGCAGTCAGCAACCAGCCGACTGCTGCGTCGGGCGCTGTCCACTGCGCGCTGCACTGCACTGCACAGGTACTACTCCCGGCGCTCCTCCTGTGTGCCGTGCTGTTACCTTTCACAAGCTCCACGTTGCCTGTGTACACGCAGTTCTATGCGCGCCTCAGCGCACCGCCACTCCTCCCCCCTCCGCGCACTCACTAAGCTACTCTTATTTTCATTGTATCGCGCTCATTGTTCGGGCACCGCTCGACAATGGTCGTTGCTTTGGCTGTGCTTGTGAGAGCCAGTATCCCATAGTGAGGGGATCATCATGGCAACTTCAGATAGAGATCGCCCCGCTGCGATTCATGCATCGACAGTCCATCGGCGAACCCACCACGGATTGCTGCTCCTTTTTGGTATTGTGAGCGTCGTTATCACGATGCTCCTCGTACTGCCCGGCAATCCTGCGGCGGAGCTCGGCTACAGCAGTTTGCTTGTACTGGCACCACTGGCGTTCATATCGGGCATGCTCAGTTTCCTCTCACCCTGCTGTCTGCCGGTACTCTCGGCCTACTTCGCATATACCTTTCA
>CALLZL010000161.1 GCA_937859575.1 uncultured Chloroflexota bacterium | reverse complement strand
CGCGCTCTGACAACGTCGCGAATAGTAGCACATCCCAACGCCCCTGTCAAGGAGATGAAATTCGCTTCTTTTTTTACACTCTTGCCGGAGGTATTGACGAAAATTCCGTTCGGATGACGCATGATAAGGGTTGCGAAACATTGTAATGTGTCATATGATATTTTCCATAAACAATACAGAGAGTAGTAGATTTCGCATCGATCTTGAAAGGAACCCAGGCCGATGCCTTCAGTATTGCAGAGCCCGCTCGTTCTTGGGCTGCTTCTTCTGGCAGTTCTTGTGGTGGTTATACTGCTGATCCAGGTTCGCCGGCGGCGGCGGCCAGCTGGTGATGAAGCGACTCCGGTACCGGATGTGTCGGTTACACCGATTGATTATACGTCGATGCCGGTGGAGGAGACACTCAGCCCACTCGAACAACTTCAACGAGCATCACCGGCGGTAAAGGTACTGATTGTACTATTGCCGCTTGTTTTGATCGGGGTCATTGCTGTCATTTCGCTCTCGCTGCAGGCACCAGTCTCAACAGCTCCGGCGCCGACGCCGATTCCGCCTGGATCGCTGACGATTGTCCGTGCCGAGGTTGCCGGCACCGGTACGATTGCAGTCGAAGGCGAGTCGCAGTATCTGGCACCGGGGGCTGCCGTGACCGCTGTGTTGAGCGATGGAGATCAGGAGTTCCTCTGGTACAACAAGGAAGATGCAATTGGCCGCCCCGATTCACGAACCGGCAGGGTACTGATTACCCTGAACCGGATCGAGGGGGCTCCGGTTCCACAACGTGATCGTGCATATCAGGTAGTGCTGATCAGTACCCAGATCGATGGGGGTGTTGTTCGTTCACAGCCCGAGACGATCGTTGTACTTGGCCCGTTTGAATCGGACTTCTACCAGGCGACGGCTGCCGCACCGACGATAACACCTACCAGCAGCCCGCCCCTCGAACCAACAGCGGTAGCGACGTTGCCGACACCAACGGCCACGCTGGAGGTTATTGCGCCCGGCACGACACCGATCACCGGGACGGTTCGTGCCAATGGAAATATTCGCCAGGCGCCTAGCCTGCAGGGCGAGGTTCTTGGCCAGGTGAGCGAGGGGGAGATCGTTATTTTACTGGCATCGAGTGCGGATGGCGACTGGTATCGGCTTGAGGCTGCCGAGGCGACTGGATGGGTAAGTTCGACATTGCTGGATGTGGAAGAAGAGCTGACAGCATTGTTACCAGTTGAAACTCCGCAGACCGGCCCGACGGCCAGTGTGTTTAATGGTGGGAATGTCCGAACTCAGCCGAATCTGAATGGGTTGGTTATCGACCAGATCAACGCGGGTGAGACGGTGATCCTGCTGGCACGTAATGCGGATGGAACGTGGTTCCAGATAGTAAACCAGCGGCAGATCACCGGTTGGGTGAGCGCTACCCTGTTGACAATCGCGGCTGATGTGCGGCGTGATGTGCCGATCTCGACCGAGGCGGTGTCTACGCCACTACCGGCGACACAGACGGCTCTTCCGCTGGTGCCGACGGCGGAAGCGGCGCCAGCCGCCACACCAGCGCCGGCAACCGGATTGACGGCCACGGTGTTTAACGGCGGCAATGTGAGAGCGTCGCCGAATCTCGCGGGTGATGTGCTTGATCAGGTCAATGCACGCGAGACGGTAGAGCTGCTGGCGCGTACAGCCGATGGGAACTGGTATCAGATCACAAATATTCGCAACGTGACCGGCTGGGTGAATCGAACCTTACTAACGGTTGATCCCGAGGTTGCGCGGCGAGTGCCGGTTGCGGAATAGACGAAGAGGGTACTGCTGCATGCATGGTACGGCAGTACCCTCTTCAACTGTTATGCTTCAGGCAGTAAGACATCCCACCAGAGTCGGCCGGAACGACGCTGGTGCAGATCGACATGAATATGTTTTGCCTCTGTATAGGCCAGCATCCCCTGCAGGCCATGTTCACGACCGATCCCGCTTTGTTTATAGCCGCCAAATGGCGCATGCGGGTGGATCAAATGATGATCGTTGATCCAGATCGTACCGGCGCGAATACGGCGTGCGACCTCGATCGCACCCTGAATATCGCGTGACCAGATTGCGGCACCAAGGCCATAGATCGTGGTATTGGCAAGCTCGATAGCCTCGGTGACGGTGGTATAGGGAATAACCGCCAGTACCGGGCCGAAGATCTCCTCCTGTGCGATACGCATGGAGTTGTGCACATTGGTCAATATCGTAGGCTCGATGAAGGATGCACCCGTATGGCCTGGCAGGTCGAGCCGTCGGCCGCCAGTGGCCAGGGTGGCACCTTCGGCGAGGCCGAGCGCGATATATTCTTCGACAATGCGCCCCTGTACCGGCGACACCAGCGGGCCGAGGTCGGTTGCAAAATCGAGTGGATCACCCAGCGTAAGCATGCGGGTGCGTGCGATCAGTTTTTCGACAAAGGTATCGTGGAGAGATTGGGGAACGAAGCAGCGGGTACCCGCTTCGCAGCTCTGACCGCCATTAAAGAAGACACCAAACAGAACACCATCGACTGCCAGATCGAGATCGGCATCGGGCATGATCAGGCTGGGCGACTTACCGCCAAGTTCAAGTGTGACATGCTTGATGGTGGCACTGGCATGACGCATGATGTCACGACCAACGGCAGTTGATCCGGTGAACGCTACTTTATCGACGGCGGGATGTTGAGCGAGGGCGACGCCGATATCGCTGCCGGGGCCACTGAGCAGATTCAGAACGCCACGCGGCAAAAGTTGGGCATCGTGAATAGCGTGCATCAGCATCAGTGCCGTGAGCGGGGTGTAAGAGGAGGGTTTGAGAATGATCGTATTGCCGGTTGCAAGGGCCGGTGCGATCTTCCAGACAGCCATCAAGAGCGGGTAGTTCCATGGAATGATCTGGGCACAGACGCCGATTGGCTCACGCCAGACGAAATTCCAGCTTACCGAAGGAAGATCCGTCCAGGGTAGCGCTTCATATGGATGCGTGCGGGCAAATTCGGCAAAGGTACGAAGATGCTCGATGGCAAATGGAATATCGATAAAACTGGTTTTGCGCAGTGGCGCCCCCAGATTACGCGACTCCGCTTCAGCAAACTCGGCAGTACGCGCCTCGATAAGATCGGCAATCGCCGAGAGGATTCGTGAACGCTCGTGGCCGGGCATATGCGGCCAGGGGCCAGTATCGAATGCTGCCCGAGCAGCGGCAACTGCCCGATCCACATCGGCCCGCCCCGCCCGTGCGACCATCGCAAGAGGGCTATTGCGCGCTGCTTCAGTGATGGTAAACCATGCATTACTGGTGGCATCGACCCACTGCCCATCAATATAGAGCTGATAGGAAGGGAGTGCTTGCTCGTGTTCGATCATCGAAAACCTCCGTACCACTGAAGCTGCTGGCTGGTATCGTACCATAGCTCATGCGGCCTGATGGTGTCGCTGCAAAAGCGATATGCCCGGTTCCCAGAATACCTGGAGGGGGCATGGATGTGCAACAGTTATGTGGTTCGATAGGCAATAAGTACCACATGAAACTAGTATTTCTCTCTGGTTAAGAAAAAGTAAAAGAGGACTAAAGTCATAGTTGAGTTTTCGGGAACCTCTATGTATAGTAGTTTCAGCTCACATATACGGTCTTAGCTGCAGACACTTCCCGGCGATCTGCGTTGTGCAGCATCAGCCGATAGCTCGGCGGAGAGCTGCAAAGTCGTTTGAGCAGGCTGCTCCTGTTTTCGCTTTTTTGTAGAACTGAGGCGACCCGATGACAAATTCGACGCAGATGACGGAGACAACGACCATGCAACCGACCACACCGACGGATGAAGAGGTGACGACAACGGCAAGTGAAATAGTTGAGGCACGAGTCGAACCGGGTGTGGTTTCGGCTGGAGCGGGCAGCGAGCAGATTCTGGTTGATCGCGCGACGATCGAGCAGTTGCAGAACCATTTGATGTATGTCTATGATCGTTTCCCAACGCGTCGATTGAAGCAAGGGTTGCAGATAACACGGCATCTGTTGCGCAACCGCGGGCGGCGCATCGGATAACCAGGACAACAAAAGACAGGCAGACAGCCACTGATCTGCGGCCGGTCGTGTTGAGGCTTCAAAGAGCTCACACGGCCGGCCGCTTTATATTTTTCGGGATGCTCGTGACAGGTGGAGAGCGTATCAATGCAGCAGATCTCACGACGACATTTTCTACGGTGCACCTCGACGCTGCTGGCCACACCAATCGTGATGCCGCTGGTTCAGGAGCCGGTGTTCGGGTCATTGCCGGCCGCTACACCAGAGTATTGGATTCGGCTGGCATTGCAGTGTATTGCCCGTACATCGATGACACCACCACGGGCAGCGCGGCTGTTAGCACTGATCGGCATCGGCATGTTGCGGCTCGTGGAGCAGCGGCGTGACGCTGCTGCCCTTGCAGGGCTAGCCGGCACACTCTTGCATGCACTTGTGCCGCTGGCAACAACCCTGGGCCTGCCGATACCACCGGAGCGCCCGATCGCAATGGCAGCTGCTCGGGCGTTTGCGCATGGCGAACGGATCGCGATGCGGATCCTGGAATGGGCAGCGGCGGATGGTGCAACAACAACGCCACCATTTGAGGCACCACCGGTGGATCGGTTGCCGGAAGGGGAGTGGGCACCGACACCGCATACCTTTGCTTCAGGAATCGAACCCAAATGGGGGGAGTTGCGACCACTACTGCTACCGCATGGGGCTGCACTCCGTGTTGCGCGGCCGCCGGCATGGCACAGCGACCAATTTGATCGGATCCGTGCAGAGTTTGTGAACGTGCAGCAGTTCCGTGATACCGAAGCCGCGATCGCCAGGGGTTGGGCCTATGGGAGCGGTACTATCACGCCGGTTGGGTACTGGTTTGAGCGTGCAATGCTGCTTGTCGAGGCGCAACAACTGGGTGTACCTGCTTCATTGCGGGTGTATAGCACGCTTGGTATCGCGCTTCATGATGCGTGTATTGCCTGCTGGGAGAGCAAGTACCACTATCGGCTGGCACGGCCGATCCAATGGATGCTGGGAAGCAGCCCGGGTTGGGCACCACTGTTGACAACCCCGCCACATCCTTCGTACCCATCGGGGCATGCAACGATCAGTGGCGCGGCAGCGATGATCCTGGGCTCTTTCTTCCCCGATTCGGCTGAGGTTCTGGCACAACAGGCGGCGGAAGCAGCCGCCTCACGCGTGACCGGCGGTATCCACTGGTCGATCGACGGCCATGCCGGCTTGCTGCAGGGGCGGCGGGTTGCGGAGCATCTACTGGTGCGGCGGGTTGCCGCCCACCGTGGAGGTGCGCGATGAGACGATATGTGTTCGGATTGCTCAGCCTGTTGTGCCTGCTGATCATCGGCTTTATGGCAGGGCTTCCCGGTGATATTCAGGCTCAGATCGATAACCAGCAGCCTGGGCGGCCGTATGCCAGCGTGATCAACTGTATTCGTAGCGGTAGTAGTAACGGCAGTACCTCGGAAGTATCGCCACGGTTTGCGGTGACCTGCTTTGGTACGGCATGGGATATCAGCTACTACGGGCAACCGGGTGGGGATCCGCTCAATGGTGATGCGCCCGGCAGCGATCCGGCAGTGGTTGGAATTGGCGACGGCAAGCCGGATGCGGCGGGTGTCGAACCCGGCAAGATACCACATGCCAGTTTGCAGCAGGTCGGGGCGGTATATGGGCTGGCATACAGTAGCGGGTTAAACCCTGCGGCACCGGCGGCAGCGAATGGATTGCAGGCACAGACCAACCCACGCCAGGCACGGCTCTTTATTGCCAGCTTCAGTAAGCGGCTGACACGCTTTGGGCCGGGTGGGCCCGGGGCGATCTACGCCCACGGATTCGCGGGTGGAACAACCGGAGTGTTTGTTACGGTGCCGCATGTTGTTCCCGGGCCGGCCATGCCATTGTTGCATGCCGGGGGTGCCTTCAGCTATACACCGGGGGATGGCTCACTCAGCGGATTCCCCAACAGCATGGCGTATACGGCGGAGATGGGCGGGATTCACCGGATTCGCGGTGATGCCCAACTCGAACAGTTTGCCAGCCGCACCAGCCTGGGCGATATCGCACTTGATCCACAGGAACGGTATCTCTATGCCGTCAATCTAAATAATCGGCGGATCTACCGGTTCGATACATGGGCCAGCAATCCGCAGGCCAGCATGGGATTGCTGCCGGATCTGATCGGCCTGCTTGCACCATGCGCCGCACGGGGCGGAACAGCAACCTATCGCCCGTTCGGGCTGCTCGTGACTCGCGAGTATCTGTATCTTGGCGGTGCGTGCAGCGACGAATTCGATACCGGGAGTGACCGCAATGATGTTGCACTACGCATTGATCGTTTCAATCTGAGCAACAGTACATGGGAGCTCGTGACCGGTATTCCGCTGGCGAACTATGGTGCACAGCGCGGCACTACACCCGCCGGCAGTGGCTATGACCTGGCATGGCAGCCGTGGCGTGCGACACTGCCGAGCGATGCATACCTGATGCCGTATCCGGCAGCACTAGCGGCTGATCTTGCATTTGACGAAGAAGAGACGCTGTATCTGGGTGTGCGTGATCGCCTGGGTGACATGGGGGCCGTACGCGGCCTACCGGTCACCGCCTCGCGTGGTTACGGCGACCTGCTGATCTTGCCACGTGCAGCCAACGGCTGGCAAATTCCGGCTACAGGTGCGGATCCGACCAATGACGACGGAACGCCGGGTGGTGCTGCAGGCGTGCATCACAACGAGGCATTGTGGGGTGCTCTGGCATATGTTCCGGGAAGACACGATGGGAGTTTTGGTGGTGAGATTGCGATCACCGGGCTCACACCATACCGCACAAACAGCGCCGGGATCTACTGGTATGACCGTGGGCGTGGCAATCCGACCGCGCGGGAAGAGGTGTATCACGAAGGGCAGAACGGCACCTTTGCGAAGGTTTCCGGCCTGGGCGATCTCGAACTGCTCTGCCCCTGGAGTGCGATTGGCAATCGGGTCTGGCTTGATGCCGATGGCGATGGGATCCAGGATGCCGGCGAGGCCGGCATGAATGGGGTGCGGGTGGTGTTGTATGCCGGCAACGACAGCAACTACACCACACCACTGGCCACGGTGACGACGGCCGACGCCGATGGTGATGGCCAGGGTGGCGATTACCGCTTCTATGTTGAACCGTTTCGCAGTTATCGGGTGCGCCTGGAACCGGCACAATTCGGCACTGGCGGCGCATTGGCCGGTTATTTTGTAGCACCGCCAGACCAGGGAGGTGACGATAGCCGCGACAGCGATGCCGATCAGATCAGCCGGGGTGCGCTGGTAGCTGCGCTTCAGCGCGACGAGAGCTACCGTGATCTGGATATCGGACTGGTGCCGTTAGCGCTGGCAAGTGGCCAGCTTGGTGATCTGGTGTGGGAAGACCGTAATGGTGATGGCCTGCAGCAGAATGGTGAACCCGGGCTGAATGGCGTGCGGGTGCGCCTTGAGTCGTGCCGTGATCTGCTGCCGACAACCAGCTGTAGCTCGTGGGGAAGCTTTACCCCGCCTGGTGGAAGTTTCGAGCAGCAGAGCGGTGTAAGCGGATCGGGAGGGTATCGTTTCGAGCGATTGCCGCCGAACTACTATCGGATTCAGTTCATACCACCGGCAAACCACACGGCAACTCGCCGTGATGCTGGTGACGACACGCGTGACAGTGATGCCGATCCGGCGAGCAACTGGCGTACACCGGCCACACGGGTGACATCCCCCGGCGGCAGCCTGCATCTTGACCTGGGGCTGGTGCCGGCGGCAACCAATGTATCGATCGGCAAAAACGGCCCGTCAACAGCCATGATTGGTGATCTGCTCGAATTCACCCTGAACTATGCAGTGGCTGCCGGCGGAGCAAGCGCAACCGGTGTTGTGGTGATCGATACGCTGCCCGAAGGTATGAGCTATGTGGGTGCAACACCGGCACCAACACACGTGAATGGCCGTGTGCTGCGCTGGGAACTTGGTACGCTTGCAGCGGCAACAAGCGGCACG
>CALLZL010000160.1 GCA_937859575.1 uncultured Chloroflexota bacterium | reverse complement strand
ACTGCCCGGGGCGCCGTAGCCGCTGAGGGCTTCCCCGCCGATGCCCGTTGCGGAGGTTGCTGCGGCGGTTGTGGCACACGCCAGTGAAGACATGCCGCAGCGCGATGTGGTTGCCGATCTGGCTGCCGCCGATCGATTCCTGGCCGGTGATCAGACGCTCCTGACGGTGGTGGCGGCACTGCAACGGCGCGGCTTTACCACCCTTGCCGCCAATCTGCTTGCCATGGGGCGGCAGCGTGTCGCCGGTGATTATCTGCAGCCGGCGGCGATCTTCGACCAGCAGTTTCGGGTGTGTAGTGCTATCAACGACCCGAACGACTACACCGGCCCCGGTAGCGGCTACCGTCTGACCGAAGATCGCCGCCGCGAGATCGAGCAGATCTACACGGCTCGTTCACCGCGTGATTTCATCGCCGATCAGATCGGCACCCCCGCCACACGGCTGGCGGAAATCGGCCCGGCGCAGCGCGGCCGGCATACCGAGGTTGTCGTGGGTGTCGGGCCGGCCTTCGGCAGCGCCCTCACCCGTACCATTGGCGGCCTTGAGCACGAGGATGTGCTGGCGGCGATCCTGACCGGTATTGCCCGCGAGGGGTTGACGGCGCGGGTGGTCAAGATCTATCATACTTCCGACTGTGCCGCGATCGGTTATACGGCAGCCCAGCTCAGCGGATCAGGCGTGGCAATCGGCCTGCAGTCGCGCGGCACGACGGTCATTCATCAACGTGGCCTGGCGCGGCTCAACAATCTCGAACTCTTCCCGCAATCACCGAGCCTGACCCTCGCAACCTATGAAGCGATCGGGCGCAATGCGGCGCGCTATGCACGCAACCTGCCGACCCGCCCGGTGCCGGTGAGTGTCGATAACTGGGCGCGCCTGCGGCTGATTGTCAAGACGGCACTCTTGCACCGCCGCGAAACCGAAGAGGTGCGCGACCAGCCGCCAATCGAACTACGCTTCGACTGGGAACCGGATGTGTAATCGAGAAAGGGGATGCGTATGCCTCCTGCTGTACGAATCGGTGTCGATCAGCATGTCTGCCCGGCAGCCACCGGCCCGGTGCCGCATGTCGGTGGGCCAATTATCGGCCCGGGTGTGCCGACGGTGATCATCATGGGTGTGCCTGCTGCGGTGATGGGTGATATGTGTACCTGTGTCGGCCCACCCTCGACAATCATCAAAGGCAGCGCCACGGTGCTGATCGGCGGCAAGCCGGCGGCTCGCCTGGGCGATAACACCGCCCATGGCGGTACGATTGTTGGCCCGGGAGCAGTCACGGTCATGATCGGCGGGTAGCGTTACTCAAAGCTGCGCATATTGCCGAAGCGGCGCACGAGCAGCACGAGCAGGAGCATGTCGATCACGATTCCTGCAGCTACTCCCCCCCACCATGCCTGGCCTTCGGCCAGTACCCGCAGCAGCCGTGCCGGCCAGTAGGTCGGCAGCAGCCAGAAGACCGGTTGCCATGCCTCGGGTGAATAGTGCGCTACGATCGGTGTCAGCATGAAGATGCCGGCCAGTTTGGTGAGCGCCAGCCCCTGCACTTTGTTGGCGGCAAACGAGGCCAGTGCCAACGCCGCCAGCGCCGCCAGCGGCGCCGCCAGCAAGGCCGCCGCCATTGCCGCAAATGCCGGCAGCGTGCTGATACCGGCGATCGCAAATGCCGGCAGCATCACCAGTATGCTCACGAGCGTCGGCATCAGCAGCCGGTAGCCGAGGAAGGTCGCCAGCGGCAGCGGTGTCACACGCAGCGCCAGGAGTGTGCGGTCGTCGGCCATGTCGAGCAGCAGAAACCCGATGACCATGCCGATCAGCATGGGGGGCAGCAAGAGCAGCGCATACCCGGCCAGAATCGGGTATGCGGCCATGAGATCGATCGCCAGCAGATCGCCGATACGTTCGAGGAGCGGGCCAAACAGCAACCGGATCGCCAGTGCTGTTGCCAGTGGTGCACATGCCATCCAGCGTAGCAACGGGTCGCGCCCGATTCCAGCCAGATCGGCGGCCCCCATGGCACGAATCGCCCGCAGATTGATCAAACGAGTTGTCATTGTCGCCTCCTGCTGCGGCTAGCCGCGCCGTATTGAACGCACCGCACCCCAGGCAGCCAGTGCCGCCCAGCCGATCCCCGCCACAACCGCATAGCCGATCTCCCATGCTGCGACCGGCTCGATCGAGGCCCGCAGCAGGCTCATTGCCGGTTGCAGCGGGTGCAGCAGCAGCAACGGATGCTGCCAGCCGAGCGCCGCCGGTAGTAGTGGTAGCGTCAGCAACGAGACGATCACCATTGACGGCAGCAGATATTCGTTGAGTGATTGGTAGCGTGCAACGGCAACGGCCCCCACCATGGTATAGAGCACCGCCGCAACCAGGATGCCGCCGATCAGCAGCCCGGGATTGATTTCGCCCACAAAGGCGGCACGTACAAGGAGCAGGTTTTCGGCCAATGCCAGTATGCCGAGGGTCGCCACCTTGGCCGCCAGATATTCTGTGGTGCGCAGTGGCGAGACCTGTAATGCGGCATCGCTGCCGTCGCTGCGTTCGAGCAGCACCAGGCCGGCGATAAAATAGAAGGTAGTGATCAGCAGATTGCCGGCAACCAGCACCGGTAGCAGCACGATCGGCAGCGATACCGGAAGTTGCAGCACCAGGCCGACCATCACCGCCAGCATGACGGCAGTCGCTGCGTAGAAGCCGTTACGCCACTGCAGGCGTATATCGCACCATGCCGCAACACCAAATCGGCGCAGTGCCGGAGAGAGAAAGCTGTTCATGGGGTTCTTCCTTCGCGGATGTGTGCTGATCATCCACGCCATGCCGCACTATGCCACCGATAAGTGGCGGCCGGTGACGTGTACAAAAATCTCATCGAGGGTTGCTTCCTGGGTGTGGATCGTCTGCACACCGTTGCGCAGTGCGGCCAGGAATGCCTGGTTGTCGGCCAGGCCGGCAAGCGCAAATTCCGCCGCCATACCGTCTTCCTGCTCGACCCGTACCACCTGCCGGCCATAGCGTAGCCGCAGCGCCCGGGGTGTATCGACAAGCGGCATACGCCCGTCGACCAGAAACGCCACCCGATCGCACAGGCCCTCGGCCAGGCCCATGTTGTGGGTCGTCAGCAAGACCGTCGCCCCATGATCGCGCAGATCGCGGATGAGGGCGATAACCTGCCGAGCGTTGGCCGGA
>CALLZL010000159.1 GCA_937859575.1 uncultured Chloroflexota bacterium | reverse complement strand
GCCGTCTTGCGTGCTGAGGCTGAGGGCCCAAAGCATGGCGTCGATCTCGTCGGTGATATTGAAGGCATACATCACTTTGCGGCCGGTCTGTTCGGCAACCTCGTTGATCACGCGCATCACGGCCGCCACCCGTTCAGCAAGTGGCGAATGCGGTGGATTGGCCATGAGCTCGTCGTCTTTGATAAAATCAAGCCCGGCGAGCGCCAGTGTCCTGACCAGTGCCGCCGTCTGCGCCGGGCTGAGGCCGACGCTCGGCTTGATGATCGTGCCGATGATCGGCCGCCCTTTCACCCCTGCCAACCGGCGTGTGCCTGGAATACCGAACTGTGGCCCGGCATAGGCGGCGGCAAATGCCTCGGGCAATTCCAAGTCGATCAGGCGCACACCCGAGAGTTCGCGCAGTTCATACAGGTTGCCGGCCACCGTGGCGAGCAGGTTTGGCAGCGATGGCCCCATGTTTGCAAGTGGAAAGGCGATCTCGATCTCGGCGCGGCGATACTGCGGCGTGCCGCTGCCGCGCGGCGCTTGCGATCCCGGCAGGCTTGGCGTAGCGACAACATCGAGTTCGGTGATCCGTTCGACACGCGCACTATGCCGTTCACGGAGTTCATCGGTCTCGCCCGGCACCCGGATGAATGTGCCGCTCGACTGCTCGCCCGCCAGGATCGCCACAGCGTGTTCGAGCGGGTGGGGTGTTTCGATACGGTAGGTTGCTTTCACATAGGTTTGCATAGCTCTCTCTCTCCTGCATACCAGAGTTGCTTGTTATGCCTCGCGGTCTTCTTGTGCCGCCGCAGGCTCCTGATGCTCTTCGTCGATCCGCACCACCGCATACGGCCGCAGCTGTAGCTCCAGGAGCCCGCCTGCTGGCGCGTATGCTGCCCCCGCTTGCATGCGAAAGGATTCCGGGTTCGTTATAGCCTCATGAATGGTCGTTTCGTCGAGTATGCGCACATGGACACGCGGCGCGGTCGCCGCGATCCGCACATGCCGAGTTTCCTGGCCTAGATTGGCGACGATGGTGCTGCGCCGGCCGGCCTGTTCAAGCACGATACCATCGAGCGCCAGTGGCTGGCTTGAACGGGAAGGGAGGATAACGCCGCCGGCATACTCGCCGATGTCGGCCAGGACGTGATACAGTGGGAAGACTCCGCCGGCAATCGAACGGAACTGCTCGGGCAGTGTGCTACCATCGGCGTGCTCCATCACTCCACGCCAGCCGGTTGTCTCGTAATAGGTCATACGTGCCGCGCCGGCCTCGGCCAGATACTTCAGGCTACCGAGTGTCCAGCCGGCACCAAAGAGCGACATCTGCCGTCGATCGACGGTTGCCGGCAGTTCGCCGGGCAGATCGGTTGCCGGCCCGGTCGCATTCGGGTTAAAGCGCGGCCGCAGGGTGATCGGCGAGACAAGGATCGGGCGCGAGCCGTAGAGTCGGCGTGCGCTCTGTACCGTGATCCCCTGCGCTTCGAGGGTCTCGACCAGTGAGGCGTTGTCGAAGGCATGCACCTGTGGGTTCAGCGAGTAGCAGACGGCACTTGTGGCATCGAGTTCCGGCCGGCCACGGTTGAGTTCGGTGAAGTATGCGTTTGTTCCACCGGCAATCAATGCTTGCGAATCGTAGCCGGCCAGCACCTGCCGTGCCGCATCCAGAAGCTCCGGCGGTGTGGTTTTGTGACCATGGGCGAATATAAGCCAGCCGGCAAGCGGCGGCCGCAGGGTAGGAAGCAGCGCAGCAAGCGCTGCCAGCTCAGCATGTGCTGCCGTCGAGCAGAAGAGCGCCACTTCCAGGCGCGTATCGAGTGCCTGCGCCTCGGCCACGGCCTGTTCGAGCCGAGCAGAGAAATCCGCGGAGAGATCGAGATCAAGCCGGAGATGGGCCGGATGCAGTATGCGCAGCCGTGCGATCTCGCCAAGGCTCAGGGGCATGCCATGGCTTGCCGATCCCAGGCCGATGCGCGGGATCGGCAGCGCCGCTACGGCCGGCTCGGGGCCAAACGACAAGGCTGGATCATCCGGCTCGGCCGGCGGTGGTGTTCCCTCAAGCCTCAACGTTACCGACTGGCTGATCGACGTTCCGGCACCAATCTCGACGGGGTACGGCAGCGCCAGCGGAGTGCTATAGGTCTTGAACGAGGCATCCGTCCAGTTGCGCTGGTCTTCCATTTCGAACAGATCACCAGCAAAGCGAACTTCGGCTGTGACTCCGGGGATCACGGTATGGCGAATGGCACGCATAGCAAAAAACGGCTGGTGGGGGGAAATAGCAGCCGGAAAGTGCGCGTGATCGATCGTTCCATCGGCATGCTCAATAGTGCATGGCATGCCGCTACACTCGTGGATCGGATGCAGAATACAGATACCGATGCGATTGCGGCGGAAGCTCGACTGTGCCATACCCTCCATGCGATACTCAATCATCCCGTCGGCGGTGCCGCTGATCGCCGCGTGCCAGCCGAAATGGATCGCGCCCTGGCGATGTTCGGCATGATACGTGATCGAAAAACTGGTATCGGTGGCGTGAATCTCAAGCTGTGATAGCGTCGCCGGCACCGTACCCCAGTTATGATCACGCACGGCCACATACAGGCGGCGGATGATCTCGTGCCGCCCGAGGCGAATATAGCGCAGATCCCCGCCGTCATACACCAGTGTAAGTGGCCCGGCGCGCAACGGTATCGGCGCTGATGGTGGTGAATCCGTGCCGTCATACGCTGCCTGTAATGTGAGCGTGTGCATCATTGCCTCCGATTTCTCTGCATGGTTCACCAATGCGTGCATGCAGGGCTCATCATACCAGTTGATGCGTTGCAGTTTCAACTTGGAGGATGGCGAACTGCGCCACCGCCACCAATCAGCTGTGGGCGGCACGCGGGTCGTTCGGTCACGCGGCGCAGGATGACAGCCGGCTCCGCCGGCTGGAAAGCATATCAGAGTTCGTGGGTGATCTCGACGAAACGGCACCCTATCGGCCGAGGTAGCCGGTACATTTGAATGCACGCACGATCGCCGAGCGAGGAAAACAGCCTGCCGGGTTATAGATCACGCCGGCCAAAGCGGCGTAGCGCCAACCCCAGCGCCAATGCCGCATAGAGCAGCGCATAGACAACCATCGCCGTACTTGGCGGCGACGCACCGCTAAACGGCGTGGGGATGGCCGTCATCACCGGCGGTTGCATCAGGTAGGCTGCCCGCCGCCAGAGCGCCTCGACCGGCATGAGCAGGCTGGTGATGATGCCGATATTGACGGCGGCCGGTGATTCGAGCAGTGAGCCGATCTGCTCGACCCATGCACCGATGAATGCCAGCCCATACAGCATAAAGAGCAACACCCCGTTGCTGAGTGTCGAGAGCCGGGTGCCGGCCAGCAGCGAGAGCGAGAGCAGCACCAGCGCTTCGAGCCAGAGCAGCACGACCCCTGCCAGCGCATTGGGCGGCTGATAATCGGCAACCAGTGCGACCACGGCGAGAATACCACCGGTGAGCAAGCCGAGGTAGATGCCGATCATGGCGGCATAGCCGAGCCACTTGCCGATCAGAACCTGCCAGCGCCGGATCGGCTTGGTGATGATGGCCTGAATGGTATGGCTTGTGATCTCGCCCGAGATCGTATCGACCGAAGCGAAGATCGCGAGCATAACCGTCAGGAAATGAACGACATAAAAGCCGGCCATGAGCAGCAGGTTGAAGCCGTAGCGCCGCTCGATCACACCCACACGTGGGTTGAGATTGGTGACGATCAGGGTAAACCCGACGCCGAAGATCACCAGGAAGAGCACACCGAGGATCAGAGCCAGCAGTACCATGCGCCGCCGCCATGCCTCGTGAAATGTCAGCCATGTAATCGTCGCAATATGGCTCACTGGCCGCTATCCTCCCTGCCGATCACATCCAGAAAGATCTGTTCGAGCGTGAGCCGCTGCGGTGTCAGCGCATAGAGCCGCGCACCGCTTGCCAGAACGGTTGCCGCAATCTCCGGTAACAACTCTTCGTCGGCCACCATCAGTTGCAGCAGGCCGCTCTCCGGCTCGGCGGTCAAAAGTTCCGTCGCAGGCAGAGCGCTCAGGGCACTGTGCAGTGCCGGGGTCATGGCATCCACCCGTAGCTCGACCCGCAGTTTGCCGGCGTGCAGATCGCGGAGCACGATTGTCTGAAGGACGCGCCCTTCCTTAATGAATGCAACCCGGTCGCAGGTCGCCTCGACTTCGCCGAGCAGATGCGAGTTGAGGAAGACGGTTGTGCCACGTGATTTGAGATCGTGCAGCAAGGATCGCACCAGAATGCGCCCGAATGGATCAAGCGCCGAGGTTGGTTCATCGAGAAAGACCAGCTCGGGATCGTTGAGCAGCGCCTGTGCCAGCCCGATGCGTTGGAGCATGCCCTTCGAGAAATCGGTCAGCGGCCGCCGGGTGTGTTCCGTCAGGCCTACCAGTTCGAGCACATCACTGATGCGGCGGCGGCGGGCATCCGATGGCATGCCATACAATCGCCCATGCAGATCGAGGAGTTCGCCGGCGCGCATCCATTCGTGGAACCGGAAGTGTTCCGGCAAGAAACCAATGCGGGCCATCACAGCGGCAGCGCCTGGCTCGGCCCCCAGCACACGGGCACTGCCGCTGCTTGGAATCACAAGCCCGAGCAGCATCTTGACCGATGTGCTCTTGCCCGCACCATTCGGCCCGAGGAAGCCGAAAACCTCACCCCGTGGAACCTGCAGGGTGAGGTCGGCAACCGCTGTTTTGCGGCCATACACTTTGCGCAGTGCGCGTGTGTCGATGACGAGATCAGTCATGCAGACCGCCGATTGCGGCATTGGCCCGCCATAGCTTGCTGCGCTTGTACTCGGATGATCGGCATACCTTATCGGATACTTGCTGCAATCGCGAGGAACTCCGCTTCGTTGATGCGGCCACTCCCTTCGAGCATCAGAAAGCGTGTACCGTTTTGCCAGTAGATCTGCCAGCGCCGGTTGCGCTCGCCACCGCCGACCAGCAAGCCGCGCGTGTCGCCGAGTTGGACTTCGCGGAAGTCGGCAATATCGCCCGGGAAGGGGAAGATCAGCGTACTACTCCAGTCGATCTGGCTGCCCAGCGTTGTTGCTTCTTCGCGGCTCATACCAAGCACCTGCAGGCCGGCGATCCCGAGCTGTGCCAGGTCGACGCCATCCGGTAGGGTGACGGTCGGGCTCATTCCCTGGTAGAGCGTCAGTGTATAGTCGGTTGCGCGGTAGTTGGTTGCGACAAAGGGCGGCACATCGGCGATGATCGGCTCGCTGCCGAGTGTATCGGGCAGTGTGACGTCGATATTCAGGAGCGCGAAGAGCTGCCGGGCTGATTCGACATTCACCCTGAACTGCATGACGGTATAATCATGCACGACATACCCGATCGTATGAGCGGGTGTCGGCAGTTCGGCTGGTGCGGAGAGCGGGAAACCGACCGCAGCGGCGGCGGCGGCGGCATCGACGACACTACGCGGTTCGGCTGGTTGGTTGACGAGGGTCGGCTCTTCGACAAAGAGTGTACTGCCCTCAAAGTCGAGCTGTTCGAGCTGTGCAAGCCGTTCCTGGCTGATCGGCACAAACAAAACTCCCTGAACGCGGAAGATCTGCAGGAACTGTTCGGCGGCGGCACGTACCGGCGGTAATGCCAGCAGGCCGACGAGTACGACAATGGCGGCGACACCCGCCATGAGACGCCGGCGGATATTGGGCAGTGTGGGTGTGGTTTGCATGGGGTTCCTCCGTGGGGATGGTGTAGCCGCTGCGGTCGCAGCAACCGCTACCGGGTTGTTGGGTGGTGTTGAGCCGATCCCGGCGCGTAGCCGTGCAAGGGCGGCATGCGGATCGGAGTGTGCGGTAGGCATGGCGAGCAACTGCCCGAGCTGCGCGGTACTAGTACACTGTTGCTCGTAATATGTACGGCATGCGGCACACCCGGCAAGATGGGCTTCCACAGCGGCATGCTCCGCAGCGGGGAGCGCATGATCAAGGAATGCGCGCAATTGCCCTTCATCATAACATGGCATGGTGCTGCTCCATCTGCTCGTATTCCGCCAGAAAGGCGCGCTCGGCGCGGATCAGAAGCGTGCCGACCGAGCCGGGCGCAACGCCGATGATCGCCGCGATCTCGTGATATGCCAGCCCGGCATAGCGCAACACGAGCAACTGCCGCTGGCGTTCCGGCAGGCGCGTCAGCACCGCTCGCACTCCGCTGCGTTCCTCAGAACGCAACAGTTCCTGCTGCGGATCGGGTGGTGCGGCAGGGGCCTCCAGCCGCTCGATCCGCTCACGTTCACGGCGCTCGCCGCGCAGGGCATTCATGCCACGGTTGAGCACAACGCGGCAGAGCCATGCAAAGAGCGCGGATGCGGCATCGGCGGCCGGCGGGTGATGATAGAGCGTCAGGAAGGTCTCTTGCGTCAGATCTTCTGCTTGCTCGCGCTCGCCTACCAGCCGGTATGCCACACGAAAGATCGGCTGGTAGTAGCGCAAGAACAGCTGATCAAACGCGGCTCCTTCGCCACGCCGTACGGCATGCAGCAATGCTTCGTCCGTCTCGCTCACCGGGTTCGTCCTTCGCCACATGGCTCTGTGGTGTGCCTACCGATCGGCATTCGGCTCTGTATCTATAGAACACCGCCGACACGCAGTTTGTGACACGTACCGTCGACCCGGCCCTCATGCCGTTTGTTCCCATATGGCATCGCCATGCGCTTGCCAGCCTCGATAGAGATCGGGCAGGAAGTTTTCGAAGTTGCCGACCTCTTCGACATTGTGCTTCAACCAGGCGCGGGCCATGTCGTTGGGTAGCGCAATGCGCGGCAGAATGCTTAATGGCTTGAACTGCCAGCGCATCGGCAGTGGTGTCGGAATACGGCTCGTCCGGCTCATCATGGTACCTCCCGGCATGCAAGCATCACCACTAGTGTGATCTTCTCGGTTCATGCTGGCGAGTGTATGCCGGATGTCCATTCATCGCATGAGCCAAAAGTGCCATTTATGCGCCTATTCTGCAAGGCGTCACGGCCGGTGGCTAACGATCCGACGATTGTTCGAGCTGGATCAGCAGCGTGCGCAGAAGTGCGGCCAGTTGCTCGCGTTCGGCTGCTGTGAGTGCTGCCAGCAGGCGCTCTTCGTTTTCGAGGTGGGATGCCACAACCACATCAACCAGTTCGATCCCCTGGGGCGTCAGTTCAACCAGCACACCCCGCCGATCGGTGGGGTCGGGGATGCGCGCGATCCAGCCCGCCTGCTCAAGCCGATCGAGGCGGGTGGTCATGGCACCCGACGAAAGCATCAGCGCGGGAAACAGGCCGGTCGGCGTAAGCCGGTAGGGCGGCCCGTTGCGCCGCAGCGTGGCAAGCACGTCGAATTCGCCACGATTGAGGCCAAAATGGGCAAAGCGGGCTTCGATGGCGCGGCCGAGGATGCGATCAGCACGTGCGATCCGGCCGATGATACCCATCGGTGCCGGATCGAGATCCGGTCGCTCGCGCCGCCACTGCGCCAGAATGGTGTCAACACGATCTTGTTCCATGCCCTGATTATACTCGAAAATATCTCTTGACATCAAGATAAATGCTGGTATACTCAACAAGTATCTTGATGCCAAGATACTTTACATGAAGAATTATAGCTGGGATGTGGGCCGCGTCGGCGATGATCCGGATCTTTCCGGCTGGCAACCAGCACCCGAGGCAGCAATGCGAGACACCTTGCGTACGGCACCCGCGCCGATGACATGGGGTACGACCTATATTATTGCGACTGAGCTCTTGCCGGCCGATCGGCCATTGCTGATCGCTGTGCTGCGTGCCCTGCCGATCGGGCTGTTGTTGATCGCCCTGACGCGCCAATTGCCGACCGGGATCTGGTGGGGGCGCATGCTGATTCTTGGGGCGCTCAATATCGGCATCTTTTTTGCGCTGCTGTTTGTGGCGGCAACGCGCTTGCCGGGTGGGGTTGCGGCAACTCTGGGCGCCATCCAACCATTGCTGGTGCTGCTGCTTGCCTGGCCGCTTTTGCACGAACGACCGACACGCAACCGGCTGGCGGCGGCTACTGCTGGCGTGATCGGTGTTGGCCTGATCGTGATCGGGCCGGCAGCCAGGCTCGATGCGATTGGAATTATAGCCGCAACCATGGCAACCCTCTCGATGGCACTTGGCAATCTCCTGACGCGCCGCTGGGGTCGGTCGGCGCCATTGATGGTCTTTACCGCGTGGCAACTGGTTGCCGGCGGAATCTTGCTCCTGCCGGTTGCGCTCCTGATCGAAGGGCCGCCGCCGATCTTCGACATACGCATGAGTGTCGGCTTCATCTACCTCGGCATCGTCAATACCGGTATCGCGTACGCACTCTGGTTTCGCGGCATCGAGCGACTCAGCCCGGCCCGTGTTGCGTTTCTCGGCCTGCTCAGCCCGGTCGTCGCCGTGCTCATGGGCTTCGCACTGCTTGGCCAGCAGCTCAGCGGGGTACAGCTATTCGGCATGCTTGTCGTGCTGGCCAGCATTCTTGCGGCACAACTCGATGCTCCGGGCGGCATATGGTGGCAGCGCTGGCGGCGGCCGGCAGCGGTAGTTGCCGCTGAATGAGTGCTGCTTCACGCGGCAGTAATAGCAGGCAACAGCCGTACCGTCTCGCCCAGGTGCAGTGCAATCTGCTGCAGGCCGGGCCCGATCACGGTTTCACCATGGCTGCGGATCAGCCGGGCGCCCGTCGGCCAGGGCACATGCAGCAGCGCCGCTGCACCACGTTCGCTGGTGATTTCCAGCCACATAACCATCCCATCGGCGCATGCGGCACTCACCAGCAACGCACCGACAGCACGCAGCGTATAAAACGCGGCGCGTTGGGTGAGCGGCCAGTTGGGGAAGAGGCGAATCTCGCCGTTATAGCTTTGCAGCAGGCATTCGTTCACCACTGCCGGCAGCGCGAAATTCTCAAACCAGATTCCCATCCCGGCCATAAAATCGAAGGCCAGTGTATCGCTATACCGGCCATGCACCTGTAGCACCATATCGGTACAGGTGCCGTTAGGCAACATACAGTATGCGATCTGGCGCTTGAAGCGCTCGAGATCGAGCAGACCAAGCCGCGCCCCCTGCAAATTGGCGAACACCAGATCGTTGCCCCCCTCGATCTGCTGATTGCGATACGACGTGGCGGCCAGGGTATACTCCTCAGCCGGCGAATGCAGCCCATGCTCCTCGCCGGGGAAGACCGTCATCGCCGGGTTTGGAACGTTGTACACCACTGCGGCATCTTCACCCGGCACCGAGACAAACACCGGCCCCTGATCGGTTTCGGTGGTCGGGTAGGGTGGGAAGTGATCGAGCACATCGCGCACGGCGGCGATCAGGTCTGCTTCGCTCTGGTGGCGGCCCAACACCTCGCAGGCCTCCAGAAACGCACGCAACACAAAGCGCGTCAGTGTCAGATCCACCAGGCAATCGTAATTATTGCGGAAGCCGGGTCGCAGGCCGTATAGTTCGGGCGGCACGGTGGGGAAGATATGGTAGAAGGTATCGCCCCATTCGGCACCATGGGCTTCGTCGCGGCGCATGTAATCCACCAGAAACAGCACTGCCTCGCGGATAGGCGTAAAGGCGCGCTGGGCCAGAAACTCGGTATCGAGTGTATAGCGGTAATGCCACCAGAGGCTTTGCACCGTCCAGGGGGTCTCGCAGATCTCCCAACCCCAAGTCGGCACCGGATACGGCATGATCTGCATAGCGGTCGGGTAGGCCGAATGGGGGAAGTATGCCCCGCGCAGGCCATAGTAATCACGCGCCCATGCCCGGCTCAACGGTAGCAGATGATCGACCAGATCGAGATACGGCATATGGAGCTCGATGCGGTTAGAGGCGAAGACGCCCCAGAATGGCTGCTGCGTGTTGTAGTTCATATGATAATCGCCATGCCAGGCACTACCGATACGGCGGTAGCTCCAGTTGGCGAACAGGCCGGGGCATATGACGCCGGGGCGCAGGGCGCAGCGCAGGAAGTAGTGGTTGGTATACCAGATCCGTTCGAGCATTACATCATCGAGCGCAATCGCTGAGTGCTGCCAGTAGGCCTGCCAGATCTCACGGGCCGCCTCGGCTGCCCGGCTATAGGCCCGCCGGCCGGCCACCGGCAGATCGCCCCAGGCATCATCAACGACACTCGCCAGGCCTTCGTCGAGCTGCACACATGCAACAAACGGCTCATCGCCGACCGGTGTGCGTTCGAGCGGCCCCTGCAGAACTGGCGTCCCATGCCATCCCATGCGCCCTCGTTGTTCGAGGGGTGTCGAACAGCGCAGCGTCAGGCGAAAGGCACGATCCTGCGGATCTTCCGGATCAATACCGTCGGCGGTACGTTGCCGGGCAGGCAGGCGCTGGCGAAAGGCGAGTGTATCGATCGGCAATTCGCGCGGCATCGTCAGGCAACGGCCGATGGTGCGCGTTCCGATACCGATGGTTGTCTCTTCCAGGTTCGCCAGCGCGGTAAACATCGCCGCGCTGCTGGCGGATGCCTCATCAAGTAAGCCATCCGGGTCGGGCAATAACCGTACCCGATCGAACGGCGCCGGCAGCATGGTTCCGGCGGCATCGACCACCCGCAGCCAGAGCCGGTCGGCCTGCATATCGGTAAAGATCTCGGCGTGTGCTGCCTGCTGATCGATCAGCAGATCTACGCGGCAGATGCCATCGGCCACCGAGAGGGTATGGCCAAGCAGTTCGACATGCCGCCGGTTGAAGCCGAGGATCAGCGAGCCGCATGGAAACGGCCGTGGGTATGGGCGGGCATAATTTTCGGCCATACGGGCGGCGTATTCGCGGAACCATGGATCCTGATCGAGCCGATCGTAATCGGTTGGAATGGCTCGTACACGCTCGAAGATCTCCTGGAAGGTGCCGATCGCATCGGCATGATCCTCGGCCACCCGGATATCCCAGACGTTATTATGGCCGAAATGAATCACAATCGCATCCGGGCGTGTCGTCACGACTGCGCCAAGGCCGCCGTTGCCGAGCAATGCGCCGGCAAAAAAATCGACTGCCGGCGTCGGGTGAACAATCATATGCGCGGAGGCACGTGCAAACCCGTTGATCGGTTGCTCCATCGCGTCGCTCCCTCCATCGTGTGTGTGGATTCACCGCTATAATACTCGACATCGTTGCCTCATGTGCAATACGTGCGGCAGCCGGTTTGCCGTTGATCTGCATCCCAAAGGAGCATTGCATGCCCAATCCATTTGTGGCCGAAGCCGAAGCTATGGCCGAAAAGATCGTTGCCATACGGCGCGACCTGCACATGCACCCCGAACTCGGCTTTCAGGAGGTGCGCACCGCACGGATTGTTGCTGAAGAGCTCAATGCGCTCGGCTATGAAGTCACCACCGGGGTCGGCAAGACCGGGGTGGTCGGGTTGATGTCGGGGGCAAAGGCTGGTGATCGGACGGTGCTGCTACGGTTTGATATGGATGCACTGCCGATCGAGGAGGCCAATGATGTGGCCTACCGTTCACAGGTGCCGGGGGTTATGCATGCATGCGGCCACGACGCGCATGTTGCCGTCGGTATCGGCGTCGCAACGCTGATGGCAAAGCATCGTGACCGCTGGGGCGGTACGATCAAACTGATGTTCCAGCCGGCCGAAGAAGGGTTGGGCGGGGCGCGTGCCATGATCGCCGATGGCCTGCTCAAAGGGCCGGA
Organism: uncultured Chloroflexota bacterium; assembly: GCA_937859575.1. Classification (GTDB taxonomy): domain Bacteria; phylum Chloroflexota; class Chloroflexia; order Chloroflexales; family Roseiflexaceae; genus CALLZL01. The sequence goes on along the minus strand of CALLZL010000159.1, from coordinate 338 downwards.
GGTCGATGTCGCACTCGGCTTGCATGTCTCATCGGGCCACCCGGTTGGCACGGCCGTGGTGCGAAGCGGGCCGTTGCTTGCGGCTTCGGATCGTATCGACATCACCGTCCATGGGCGGGGCGGGCATGGTGCCCGGCCCCACGAAACCGTCGATGCCGTGCTCGTCGCAGCCCAGATCGTGGTTGCTCTGCAGTCGATCGTGGCGCGCAATCTCGATCCGGAAACAATCGGCGTGGTGACGATCGGCAGCATTCAGGCCGGCGAGGCCGGCAACGTGATCGCCGATACCGCCCAACTGCGGGGTACGATCCGTAGCTTCACCCCCGAAGCCCGCGAAC
>CALLZL010000158.1 GCA_937859575.1 uncultured Chloroflexota bacterium | reverse complement strand
ACGCTGGGCAGTGCGTCAGATCCTGTTTGCCCGCCGTGATTACCCGGCCTATGCCGCGCTCACCTATGCCGACGACACTCAGGCCCCGCCGCCACCCGGGCTGACCCTGGCAGAATATGTGATTGCGCGGGTTCTCGCACCGACGACTACTCCCGGCCGGCTCGACGGGCGCATGCAGCAGTTCCTCACAACCTATACCCGGCTGTTCGACGATCCGCGCCTCCCACCACTCGATTGGCCCGAACCTGCCGAGCCGTTTCTCACTCGCCCGATCGCACGGGTTGTTCCCGTCACCTCATTCTTCGACCATAACGGGCCGTTTCTGACACGTAATGCGGGCGATGGCATCCACACCTACTGGGGGCGGATCGAAACCGATATCGCATTTGCCTACAATGGCCACGATGGCTGGGATTACGCCGCCGCACCGCCAACGCGTGCCCTGGCGGCGGCAGGGGGTACCATCATCTTCGCCGGCAATGCCGACGACGGCTGTGCGACACGGGCGGTCGTGATCGACCATGGCAACGGCTACCGCACGCTCTACTGGCACTTGCACCGTGTCGATGTTGCTATCGGCGCTATGGTCGCGACCGGCGACCCGATCGGTGTGATCGGCAATACCGGCTGTTCGACCGGGCCACATCTGCATTTCGGCGTGCAGTATCTCGGGCGCAATGTTGATCCATACGGCTGGTGTGGTAATGGCCGCGACCCATGGGCCGATCACCCTGCTGGTGCGCTGAGCGTCTGGCTGTGGGTCGATCGCCCTAATCCATGCGGCCAACCTCCCCCGGGGGCGATTGTCGTCGATGCCGATCGCCCCGGCTTCCATGCCGCCGGCACTACCTGGCAAGCAGTACCAAACGGCTATGGTGGCAAGGCGCTGTTTGCACCATCGGTTCGCTCGGCTGCCAGCCTCGAACCATGGAAGCTCCGCTCGCTCGACCTGCCGCCGGTTGCCGTCTGGCAACCACAGCTCCCCACAGCCGGTCACTACCGTGTGATCGTCTATATCCCATATGCCCTCAGCGGTCTCGGTGATGCACGAACCATGCGCTTCAATATTCGCCACGCCGCCGGCGTTGCCGAAGTGGTCATCGATGGCTCGCGCTATGCCAATGATTGGGCCGACCTCGGCAGTTATGCCTTCGACGATCATGCGATGGTCAGCCTCAGCACCGCCGCCGAAGAGCGGCAGCTTACCGTCTGGGCCGATGCGATCCTCTGGCTGCCGATCAACGTGCCATAGCACCGCCGAATGGGATGCCTGCGGCAGGCAACAATGCTATAATGATCTAGTGTGTTTTACACACCAGGTCAGCAGTAGCTACCAGAGAGAACGCATTATGTTCAGAGCACAATCGGCCATTCTGCCAATGCTCCTCGAAGAGATTCGCGCCTCGATGCCGCAGATCTCAAGTGTGCTGGATCAGTTCGGCACACGCAGCGAGATCGAAGAGCGGCGTGCGCTGCTGCGCCAGATCGGCACACTCTGGCATCGCCAGGGTGGCGAACCGGAAGTACTGGTCGAGATCGGCCTGGCACTGGCGGAACAATATTCGATCGATCCGGGGATCGCACTGGCCGAAGTGATGCTCGCCTACGGAACCGAACGCGAAGAGCAGCGCTCGCGCGACTGGGAATCTCATCTTGTTCGGCGTATGGCCGAACTACGCGGTTTACATCGCATTATTTCGGCCGCCAACTCGACCCTGGATCTCGATACCTCGATGCAGCTGGTGGTCGAAACTGTTGCCGAAGTGATCGGCGTCGAAGCATGTTCGGTCTATCTCTATGACAAAAACACCGATGATCTGACACTACGCGCTACCCATGGCCTCAATACCGCCGCCATTGGCCAGGTACGTGTCACGATGAACCAGGGTATCACCGGTTCGGCAGCCCGCGAAGGGCAACCGGTTGTGGTACGCGATACCCGCCGCGATACCCGTTTTCATGCCGAACCGGCGCTTGGCGAAGAGCCGTTTCGTGCCATCCTGGCCGTGCCGATTGTGCTCTTCAGTATCGAACGCTTCCACCTCGGCACTGCCAAGCTGCAGGGTGTGATCACGATCCAGACCTACGGCCCACGCGATTTTACCGCCGAAGAGATCAGTTTTGTCGAAATGGTTGCTGGTGAATTAGCCTTCTTTATCGTCAATGCGCAGCTCTACCAGCAGACCGATGATCAGTTGCACCAGAAGGTGCGTGAGCTCACCACCTTACAACAGGTTTCGAAGCTGATTGCCGAACAGCTGAATCTTGAGGAAGTGCTCAAACTGATCGTTGCCAAATCCGTCGAACTGGCGCATGCCGATCGGGCCGACATCTTTCGCTACGACGAAGACGGCCGCCTGGTGCTGGCCGCCACCCACGGCGGATCGCGGCGTGATGTGCCCGAATTCATCGCTCAGGCGGTACGCGAAGCACGACCGCTCGCCGTGCTGAACGCCTTCAGCGATTCGCGCTTCCCCGAACTCGCACCGGTCGCTGCCGAAGAGGGTTTCTATTCCCTCTTCTGCATGCCGCTGCGTGTCCGCCAGACGCGTACCATCGGTGCAATCTGCCTCTATACCCATGATGCGCGCCATTTTGATTACGAACAGGTACGCCTGCTTTCGACCTTTGCCGATGAAGCGGCGATTGCTATCGAAAATGCCCGGCTCTACGAAGAAAGCCAGCGAGCACTGGCGATCAAGTCGGCCATGCTGCAAGAAATGCACCACCGTGTGCGCAATAATTTGCAGACAATCTCGGCGCTGCTGGCGATGCA
>CALLZL010000157.1 GCA_937859575.1 uncultured Chloroflexota bacterium | reverse complement strand
CCCTATGTCCCATAATGTCTGTGGGTCCCAGGGCGTCATCGCCCAGCACGCCCCGGAGAGGGTCGTCCGGGCATGGGCCGGGCGATCAGGGCGTTGCCCCACTACGACGACCGTACCCATCACCGCCGCACGGATGACGGTCGCCGTCATGCCGACAAAGGCGGTGTAGATCCAGATCGCCACCAGGATGGCCCAGAAGGCGTGCTGTTTTGTGAGCCGCATCCGCTCGGCCAGGCCATAGAGTGCCGTTGCAATAATCGTGATATTCCAGCCGCTGATCACGATAATATGCGATGTGCCGGTGATCGAGAAGTGCTCGTTGACATCATCGGGGATCGACGCGACCAGCCCGAGCAGGATGCCGATAGCGAGGGAGGCCTGCGGCTCAGGGAGCATGCGCAGCAACACCAGGCGCGCCTGCTCGCGCAGGCCAAGCAGAGCACCTAACAACTGCTGACCGTGACCGATGGAATGCAGCCGCACCTGCTCAGGCTCCATCAACACATAGATCTGTTTGCGTTCCAGGTATACGCGGTAGTCGAAGGCGCCCGGTCGCGAAGCCTCGCGTGGGGTCGTCAGCTTGCCATGTAGTTCGAGGCGATCGCCGTAGCTGCGGGCCGGATAGGGTGGCAGCGTCCCCTGCCCCACCCCTTCGGTCTGCCGTACCTGCCCGCCGATCATCAACTGCTCGGCGGCGACCACCAGCCGTTGCCGCTCGGCGCTGCGCTGTGGATCGGCACTCACGACACCGACCAGCACCAGCGGTGCCCCACCGTGCAACCGGGCGATATGCTGCGATGAGGGAGGAACCAGGGCGGCATCAAAACGCCAGCCGCCAAGCGCCATGCAGCAACATGCCACAACTGCCAACCGTACCCGGCCGGCCGGCATCAGCCAGGCCAGCAGCAGACTACCAAGAGCAATGAGCGGCGCGATCGGTGAATCCGGGCGCATCAGATCGGCAAGGATGATTCCAACCATCCAGGCAACAGCACACACAATCAGCGGCACAGGGAAACCTGTTACGCAGCCGTACCGGGGTATACGGCGCATCATGAGGCGAAAGAACCAGCTGCTTATCTACCGCATGATACCCCAGAAGGATACGCCGGCTAACCGGCGCTACCGTGCCTCTGCTTCGGCACGTTCGGCCAGCTCGCTCCAACGTTCGAAAGCATGTTCAAGTGCTTCCCCGACACGGGTCAGGTCGTGGCTGAGCTGAGTCAGGCGTTGATAATCACCATCGCCGGCAGCAATACGCGCCTCGAGTGCTGCCTGCTCGGCTTCGAGTGCTGCAATGCGCTCTTCGAGCTCGTGCAATTCACGGGTCTCTTTGAAACTCAGGCGCCGCCGGGGTGGCGGCGGAGCCGCTACCGGCAACTTCGGCTTTGCCGGGGTAGCAGCTGCCGTGCGCTGGGCAAGCGCTTCGGCATAGGCACGATACCCGCCGGGATACTCCTGGATCTTCCCATCTTCAAATGCCAGCGTACGCACCACCGCCCGATCAAGGAAGTAGCGGTCGTGCGAAACAACAATCAGCGCCCCTTCGAAGGTATCCAGATACTCTTCGAGTATAGTCAGGGTCTGAATGTCGAGATCGTTGGTTGGCTCATCGAGCAGCAGCACATTCGGTGCGCTCATCAGGATTCGCAGCAGGTAAAGCCGGCGGCGTTCACCCCCCGAAAGCCGGTTGATCGGGGTATAGTGCGCCACCGAAGGAAACAGAAAACGTTCAAGTAACTGCGCGGCGGTCAGCAGGCTCCCCTCGTTGGTACGCGCCACTTCCGCCCCTTCGCGAACATAGTCGATCACCCGCAATGTCTCATCTAGCTCGCTGCTCTCCTGGTCGTAATATCCGAGCTGCACGGTTTCGCCGATCTCGATGGTGCCCTTGTCGGGGATGAGCCGGCCGGCGATCAGGTTCAGCAGGGTGGTTTTACCGCTCCCATTCGGCCCGATAATGCCGATTCGATCGCGGCGTGCCACACTCAACGAGACATGCTGCAGCAGCGGGCGGCCACCCATGGCATGCGAAACCGCACTGATCTCGATCACCTTCTTGCCGAGGCGGCGCGTTGCGGCACTGATCTCGATCACGCCGCGCTCGGCGGTAGGAGCATCGGCCTGAAGCGCATCAATTCGATCGATACGCGCCTGCTGTTTGGTAGTACGTGCACGGGCACCTCGGCGCAACCAGGCCAACTCGCGGCGCAGGATCGTCTGGCGACGCTGCTCATCAGCGGCATCCTGGGCCAACCGTTCGGATTTAAGTTCGAGATAGCGACCGTACGAACCGGGGTACACATGCAACGCAGCGCGATCAAGTTCAACAATTCGCTCAACAACCCGATCCAGAAAATAGCGATCATGGGTCACAAGCAGCAATGCCGCAGTCGTACGCTGCAGATACTCTTCGAGCCACGCAATGGTTGGCGTATCGATCTGGTTGGTCGGCTCATCGAGGATCAGCAGATCGACCGGGTTGATCAGAATAGAAGCCATGGCGACCCGCCGGCGCTGGCCACCCGAGAGTTCACCGATGCGCGCCGACAGATCCGTGACCCCCAGGCGGCTGAGCACCGCACGGGCGCTCTGTTCGAGGCCCCAGGCCTGCTGGGCATCAAGTGCTTCGACCAATGCAGCCGCCCGGGCTTGCAGTGCCGCATCGGCAGGCGTCGCCGCAAGCGTTGTGGTAACGGCAGTATATTCCCGTAACAAGGCCATCTCGGGCGTATCGCTATGAAACACCTGCTCGAGCACCGTCAACTGTGGATCGAGGGTTGGATTCTGCGACAGATAGGCGCTGCGCAGGCCACGCATCGTGACAATGCGACCGGAATCGGCGGTTTCGACACCGGCCGCAATCCGCAGCAGGGTCGTCTTCCCACTGCCATTCACCCCAACTACACCGATACGCTGCCCGGCCTCGATCGTCAGGGTAATGCCGTCGAGCAATGGGGTTTCGGCATACTGCTTACTGATTGTCTCGAAGGTCATGAGTGTTGTTGCCATAGACATGCATTGTAGCATCTTCCGGCCTTGCAGCGGCAAAGCCGCCGGCACCCGAGATGCCGTATGATGACGCATACCGTTGCGCAGCCTCCCGGCTGCACCTGAAACCTGGAGGGCAAGAATGCGAAAGATACGTTGGGGCGTGCTCAGCACAGCGAAGATCGGCATCGAGAAAGTGCTGCCGGCCATGCAGCACAGCGAACTGTGTACTATCGCGGCAATCGCGTCGCGCCGCCTACCGGCAGCGCAAGTGGCAGCTAGCCGGCTTGGAATAGCGCAAGCCTATGGATCATACACAGTATATTCCTTCTTTTCGTATTACAATGCCGACCCGGCCAACATCCGCAATCAGGCCGATAATCGAAATCCCATTCAACGCTCCACCCGACAAGCCGTGCCGCATCTGGCATCAGCAGAGTGGCACCACCGAAGAGATCCGTTTCGCAATCTGCGATCAGCATGCGATCCAGGGCGATTCGTTTGCACGGGCGATCCTCGATGATACCCCGGTGCCAACCCCGATCGATGACGCGGCTGCCAATATGCGCGTACTCGAGCAGATCGTCGCGAGTGCAAGAATCGGTGCGTGGGCATGAACTATCGCCATCTGACATCTTCAAGAATGTATCCAGAGACCCGTATCCCTTTGGCGAGTCGTGCGGTCTTGTGTGTTACAGCTTGGTCGCGACCAACTGTAGCTGCCAATACGTGATCATGGTGCGTATTGGCAAGACAGTAGCTCCGACCTGAGTGATTGAGCGTTGTAGTGGGGCAAAACGGCGAGCGCGATTTGATCGAGCGCGCGCGGGCGCTGGAGGCGGAGGCTCTCAATGAGCTGTACCGCCGCTATGCCGACGCGGTCTTTCGCTATATCTTCTATCGGATCAATGATACAGCTGCGGCTGAAGATCTGACAGGAGATGTTTTCGTGAAGGCGATCGAAGGGCTGCCATCGTATCAAGTAACTGGAAAACCATTCGAGGCGTGGCTCTATAGCATCGCACATGCCCGCGTGATCGACTATTACCGCCGGCAGCAAGTGCGCCGCACAACGCCACTCAATGAGGCATTGGCCGCCGGCGACGGCACCAACCCGGATACATTAGTGGTGCAACGTGACGACGTCCGGCGAGTGCAAGCGGCACTCAAACAGATTACCGAAGAGCAGCAGCAGGTCGTGTTACTGCGCTTCATTAATGGGCATTCGCTCCTCGAAGTAGCCGAGATCCTCGGGAGGAGCGAAGGAGCAATCAAGGCACTACAGCATCGGGCATTGGCAGCACTGCGGCGTGTGTTGGAGCATAAAGATGGGTAACAGTACGGCTGAACAGACTCCCGATTTTGAGATGTTCCTCGATATTTGTATCGACCAACTGCATAATGGCAGTGAAGTTGATACCAGCGTTCAGCCGTACCCGAAACACGCAGAAGAGCTGGCTTCACTACTCGCTGTGGCAGCAGAACTGTATGCGCTACCATCAATAACGCTCTCGGCAGCGGGGGTGACGAATGGCAACCAACGCATGCTCACACGGGCTGCCGAGTTGCGCCATGAGCGCACTCTGGCGAGTGTACCACCAATGCGCCGACGGCACTTCTGGCCACTACTGCGCGTTGCCGCAACACTGGCAATGATCCTGGCATTACTACCTGCACTCACCGGTGGCGTGCTTGCGGCAACAAACGACACGCTGCCGAACAGCTGGCTTTATCCGGCCAAACGTGCGGCTGAAGATCTTGTAATTGGGCTCGCGCCAACACCAGGGCTGCAGGTTGCCGCACATACCTTTAGCGCTGAACGACGCCTGCACGAGATTGAGTTACTGATTACTCGCGAGGGAAATGTCGATTCCAATCTCATCATAGCATTAGAACGGGAAACCCTTCTGGCGCTGACAATTGCCGAACGCGATGATGTGCCGGCACTCAATACCGTTGCCGCAGCCATCGATCATCAACAAGCAGTACTGACGCGCCTGTTAGCCGATGCACCGGAGCCGACGCGACCGGCCCTTGAACGCGCACTGGCGAATGTCGATGCCGAACGCATCCGGGTGCGGGCGGCGCTCGAAGGCGCCGGCCCACCCGCCGATGCTGGCCCACCCGCCGATGCTGGCCCACCACCGAATGTAGGCCCGCCTGCCGATGCCGGCCCACCACGCATCGCGCCACCTACGACAGCCACACCATTGGGTACAGTGACGCCAACACTGGTAAGCCTACCCACCAGTGTTAGCCACCCAACTGACGTTGGCCCACCACGAGTGGTTCCATCAACACCGCTATCTAAACCCCCCGATGTGCCCGATGCACCCGAACCTCCCGATGTGCCCGATGCACCCGAACCTACCGATGTGCCC
>CALLZL010000156.1 GCA_937859575.1 uncultured Chloroflexota bacterium | reverse complement strand
GGGCACCCCTCAGGCCGATCGCACTCCAGGGGATGCGATACGTCGCTGCCCAGCCGTAATCGATACCGCAGCTGTTGCTGTTGGGGCCGGGGTTGCAGCTCCACTCCAGGCCGGGGGTATACTGCCAGGTGCCGTTGAAGCTGCTGTTCCACCCGCTACCGGTGCCGCGCGCCTGGCGCTTCCAGCGTGGCAGATCAAAATGAGCCTGCGCCAGCTTGGCCTGAAAGACATAATCATTCGTATCGGGGGCGGCGCTGCGGTTATCGAGTGCATCGATATAGAGCGACAGGCCATCGTGGGTATACTGGGTCGGATCACTCGACTGGCTGGGCGAATCTTCATACCAGAGGTAATAATCGGCAATGGCCACGAAGACATGCAGATCGGTCGGCGTATAGGCGACGCGCACGTCGGCATAGTTACGACCCGGAATCTGACCGACATCGATCTTGCCGAACCAGAACGACCCGGCTGTATTCCAATCGACGGTTGTGTTGAAGTATGCAGCATTGACACGCCGCACCGAAAGGGCAATCGCCGCGTCGGCCGGTGTTGCTGCCGGCAGTTGCAACGCAAGCAGCACAATCAACAGAAAAAGCCTTTGATACACGGATGAAACCTCCCGGAGTTGTTCCTCAGGCAGCAAGAAAGACGCCTGTGTGCATAGTAGCAGAGGTTGGCACCGCTGAAGATGACAATCCCCTCAAAGTGTTGCCATGGGTCGGTGTGAATAAAACATCACATCAGATCGCGCCCTGTTTAGCCGAGCGTCATAGCATCGTGGTACAACATACGACGACGAAAGTTACAGAAATTTCCTGCAGGAGTGACCATGAGCCGGTTGAAGCGATACCAGATCGAACTCTTGATCTTCGTGCTGCTGCTGGCATGCTACAGCTATGTACCGCCACGCTGGGCCGACTGGAACCAGAACTCGCGCATGAACCTGGTGCTGGCGATCGTCGATGACGGCACGTTTGCCATTGATCGTTACCGCGAGAACACCGGCGATTATGCGCTGTTCGAAGGGCACTACTATTCCGATAAAGCACCCGGGGCCTCCTTCCTCGCTGTGCCGGTGTATGCTGTGGTGCGGCCGCTGCTGCAATCCGCACCGGTGGGCGCGCTGCTCGACCGATTGGCGCGTTCGGCAGCCTTCGGCGATACCCTCAATGAAACCGGAACCGGCCTGCAGCGCGAGAAGATCTACTATGCGATTGCGCTGACGATCGTGACCTTTGCGACGGTTGCCATTCCGGCAGCGCTGCTTGGTGTGCTGCTCTACCGCTTTCTGGCGGCATTCGATCCACGGCGTGGCTGGCGCGTAGCGGCGACCCTGATCTATGGCCTGGCGACTCCGGCCTTCCCGTATGCCAATCTGCTCTATGGCCACCAGACGGTCGCGGTGATGCTGTTTGCCGCCTTCGCCCTGAGCTTCTGGATCGGGCAAAGGCGCATAAGGCCGGCATGGGCAACCCTGGTTGGGCTCCTGCTCGGCTATGTGCTGATCACCGAATACCCGGCGGCACTGATCATTGCGGCAATCGGGCTCTACCTGATTGCTGTCATCCCGGATCGGCGCTGGATCGCCGGCACGATCGCCGCCGGCATTCCCCCGCTCCTCCTGATGATGGCCTACAACTGGTCGATCTTTCGCACGGTCTTGCCGGTTGGCTACAAATATTCGGAGCTGTGGGTCGAAGAGCACCAGAGCGGCTTCATGAGCCTGGCCGGGCCGAATGTCGATGCACTCTGGGGTATCACCTTCGGTGCGATGCGCGGCCTGTTCTATGTGGCGCCGATCCTGTTGCTGGCGCTTCCCGGCTTCATATTCTGGTGGCGCAGCGGCCGGCTGCGTGCCGAACTGTTTGTCTGTCTGTGGGCCATGGCAAGCTTCCTGCTCTTCAATGGCTCATCGGTCATGTGGTGGGGCGGCTTTGGCGTCGGGCCACGCTACCTGGTGCCGATGCTGCCCTTTATGGCCGTCGCAATGGCGGTATGTATCCAGCGTGTTGCCGCATCCCGTGGCGGGCGCATCCTGGTCGCCATACTGGCGTTCTGGTCGTGGCTAGTGATCTGGGCGCAGTCGCTCGGCGGCCAATCCTTCCCGCAATTCCAGCCTGATCCGCTCTTCAGTTACTCGCTGCCGGAGCTTGCCGCCGGCAATATCGCCCGTAATCTCGGCATGGCGTTCAACCTCGACGGCTGGGCAAGCCTGGTGCCATTGGCTCTTGTTGCCACACTGCTTGGTGGCATGCTGCTGCGCATCCTCGTGGCACCTGCTGATCCCGGCCCGGCAGCCACCGATATGGTACGCCCGCCACACCCGAAGACACCATAAAGAGAGACCGACTGGTTATACGATGACACATACACCTGTTATCACCCGAATCTGGCTCGCCCTGCTGGTGGCGGCAACCCTCGCCCTTGCGCTGGTGAATCTGCCGTATGCGCCACGTACCTGGTTCGATGAAGGCTCGCATCTGCATGTGCCGAAAACCCTGCTGGCAGATGGGAAGTATGCCGACAAGAGCGCCACCGCCGACGGTGGTGTTGAGTATCGCTACCATGGGCCAACCATCGGCATCGGGCCGACAATCATGCTACCGGTGACACTGGCATTCGCCGTCGCCGGGGTCGATCTGCTGGCCGCCCGGCTTGTGATGGTCGGCTACCTGCTGCTGGCTCTGCTGGCCATGTTTCTGCTGGCGCGGCGCATGTACGGCACGACGGCGGCGCTGCTGGCAACCACCCTGTTGCTGGCATCGCGCACCGTCAGCTACGAAGGGGCGATCGAGTATGGCCGCCAGGTGCTTGGCGAAGTGCCGGGTACCGCGTTTCTGCTGCTCGGCATCCTGGCGTGGGCGGCGGCACTACGTACCGATCGCGGGCGCTCCTGGCCGAGTGCGCTCCTGGCCGGGCTCGGCTTCGGCATGGCGCTGATCACCAAAAACCAGTTCGTACTGATCGTACCGGCAGCACTCTTCGCAGCTGCGCTGCTCGACTGGCGCTACTATCGAGTGGGCAACTGGGTGGTGCGCATCGTGCCGCTGGTGGTCGCATGTAGCTGTTTCGTCATCTGGCAGTTGATCCAGTACCAGTTCCTCGGGCCGGGCACCTTCAGCGAGAACCTCGCCCAGACACGCCAGGCAGCCGGCGGCGCGATCTTCGTCTTCAATCCACGCTCAACCCTGCGTGCCGGCTATTACATCCTGCGCCCCGACCTGTTGGGCGGTTTAGTGGTGCCGGCACTGGCCTATGCCACCTG
>CALLZL010000155.1 GCA_937859575.1 uncultured Chloroflexota bacterium | reverse complement strand
GGCGAAGGAGGAGCAGTAAGAGCCACGTGCGCGCCGACATCCAGTAGAAGTCCAGTGTATCCGAACGAAAACGTCCTGCAGTCTCTGCAGGCAAGAGCGAGATAAGTTCGGGGAGCAATCGTCGAGATGCGGGTCGTAGCAATTCGCGAGCAGCATGTAGTGCGAGCCAGCGTACCTGTTTGTCCGCATGACCGAAAAGCGCCCACAAGAAATGTGCTACCGCAGCGTCTGCCGACTCTGGTAATGTTTCGCGGGGCGATGTTGGCAACGCTTTTCCGTCATTGAGCACAGTTTGCTCCATCCGGGAAAGCGACCAATCGAGCACACGAGCCAGTTCAGTGCCATCTAGTGACAGGGCAAGTAGCTCAGCGAGAACATAAAGCGCACGCGGACCTAACGTATTGAGATGCTGAATAATAGCTGGGAGGAGCAATGCGACCCGCGGCTGCCCTTGAAGCGGTGGAACTGACAGGAGTGCGTTAAGGTTCGTGTCAGGCTCATAGTCTCGCAGCACATATGGAAGACTGCCCATAAGGAAGTCGCGTACACCGTCTGGCGCCCAAGCTCGCACGGCTGGAACGTGATACCATGCCTGGAGAAAACGAACGAGCGCTTGCGCGACGTAGTGTGAGAGGAAGCCGCCACCGGCGGAGGAGACTATTGATGTAAGAAAAGCGACACGTTGGGAGGTTGGTACTGCCTGGCCCACAGTAGCTAAGTAGATGTGTACGGGCTGCCCACCGTATGACTCAGACCATAGTGATCGAAGATGCGTGTCTATGTCTTCAAGCGATGCTCGCTGCGCCTGCGCCAAGATGGCGTTCACTCTGGTCTCTCGTTCTGCGTCAAGACGGAAACTTGTCTGACCAGATGATGATGTGTTTGATAGGAAGTGCTGCGCGAAAGAGATGAGCGCTTTCAATTCAGAGATGCCGCCGAGCTGATGTAAGCCGTTGGCTTCAGCCCATGCAACAATCCTTGTTGCTGCTGGCACACGTATCCTGAGAGGTACATCGCGACGAATCCAGATGCTGATGGTCTGAAGAGCCTGAACCAGTTGTGGCCGTGACGCCGGTCCAGCAGCGAGCAAACGATCAAGAAGCAGACAGGCATCTTTTGATACATCATAGGAGGTCCCAGCAAGTCGAAGTAATGCTAAACCATCCAGCGGTGACAGAAATGACTGCTCAACGCTGGTTTGTACAACAACAGGTATTCCATCGTCAACATGCAGGCGATTTTCGTCATCCCATCGACTGCAGAGCGCGAACCCACTCGGAGGGTACAAATAGGTTACTGCCTTCAGGACCTCTTTCCGTGGAAGCCGCGAGTCCTCAGATACATAGCCCTCGTGTGCCTCGACTAAATGTGCGAGGCGCGCGGCGGTAGAGCGACGTTCTTCGGATGGGAGATGCGGCGTGGCTGCTTGAGCGGCGCGGGCAAGGAAGGCCAACAACAGCGCACTGTTGTCATCGATTCCTTCAGCTGCCGTTAGTCCGCTCATGTAGTATTCGTGAGCCAGGTTGCGATCATAACGACTTACTACAGCAGCACAACGAAGGAGGATTTCCCAGCGATCCCTGCCCGGCAGCGGATGGGACATGACATAGTCAGAGGCACGACTGAGAAGCTGGTAAGCCAGAGCACGATATGGTGGCTGCCGAATCAGTAGATCAGCCATATCGATCCACAAGCTTGGCGCCGAGGCTCGACCAACGCGCTCAGTTGTGTCCGCGATTGCCCGCAGGAGTAGTTCTGCATCCCCAGCACATCGGATGAGCAGATCACAGGCATGGTGTGCCCATAACCGATACGATCGATCAAAGCGAAACCAGCGATGCTCGCTCGCATCCTGGCGGGGCTTTAGGTCATTAGTGATGTCGTCCGCTACATCGGAAACCAACAGTTGAGAAGTAATCACACGCGCCCGGAGCACGTAGATACGCAAAACTTTACCGATGGTCTCATCGAATCGGCGGCGCTCCGACTCGTAGCGATAATCATGGGTGCCACTGTCAGTGCGACGGTATGTTTCAGGAAGGAGTGCCGCGGTTGTTACTTCCTGCCCCACCAGAGCTGCCCGGAGACATATCGCGCGGAGTGGCGCATCGTAGTCCGATAGCGTATCGTGCTCCGAGGGAATGCCTGAAGGGAATGGAGGACATAGCGCTTGCACGATGTTCAAGATGGATTCGAGAGCTACACCACTTGATGTAGCAAACTCACAAAATGCAACAGGCCAGGTCTTCGCTAACTCCTGATGCACTTTCCCTTGTTCAATTGCAGCCACCAGGCGTTCTGCTGTCGTCTGTACGATCTCGATAGGTACGCTTCGGCCAGCCTCCCACACCTCCGCAAGGATTGCGCCCATGATCCACGGAGGAAGCGTGAGGCTACGCAGATGCAGGGCAAGCTGTTCGTCGGTAAGTTGCGGAGCCAGCGATACTGCAAGTTGACGTACCACGTCCAAAATGAAGTGAGGCGGACGCCAACGCCGGAGCCACTGTTCAGCGGCTTCGGCTCCCTCCAGCCAGAACAGCGCTTCAACCCCACTTGCGACATCTACCACGCCAATCTGCCAGCGGTGCCGTTCGTTACGTGGCATTGCGATCCATCTGCGAATCCACGCCTCTGCCGCATCAAACTGTTCTTGCCCTCGCTCGCGTTGCATTGGATCACGAGCGATCATGGCAGCCGTACGAAGGTATGCCGGCCCAAGCCAATTCGCGTTTTCTTCACGCATATAGAGGCGTGAAACGCTCTCGGTATCCCCAAAGACCGCTGCCAATTCTGGATTGGCGCGTACTAACTCTGTCACGGCATCGTCAGATTGTGCAGTTTCCGCAGAAAGTAGGAGGAGACGTACAGCATTGCCCGACTGGTCTGTGTGTTGCACGGCCTTCAGCGCGAGCGTCAAACGACGTTGCGTCACCTGAAGCCGTAGCAAGTTATCCTCGATAAGGTTGAGGTCCGGACCCTGGAGTATAAGCGTGATGAGATCGCTATAGCGCCTCGCTGCGAAGAGATGATCTGCTATATGCCGTGCCGCGTATACATCCGTTGCGACACGGCGCAGGAACGCAGTCCCGATCTGATCGTGAGCGGCAATCAGTTGTTCGGCTGAAAGCTTGCTGCGGAGGTAGGTCTCGAAATCCTCATCACGAAAAGATATCTCCTCATGCTCAAGTCTCAGACCTGGAATCAGCGCCCGACAGAAATCTTCTGCATCGGCCATGTTCAGACCGCAAACCGTACTGAACTCACGGACGAAGATAGGACGCATGAGTGCCAGGAGAATCGCAAGATGACGGCCGGCTTGATCCTGATTAGGAGTATAGGTGACCGCAGCATTCCACAAATCGTCAAAGAGGGCAGTGAGTGTAAGCCGTGGCGCTGCCAGTAGTTGTTCGAGCGCATCATTATGGTCGGGATGGCTTCCCTTCTGCGCGAGCAGATACTCTTGAACGCGCGGGATTCCTCCAGTCGACATATGGAAGGCTGAGCACTGCACATCACTCGCCTCGGGAAAAACTGAACGGAGATTGATGCATGATGCTCTGTTATCAAAGCCCACAAGTTCATACTCCCTAACGCCTGCGGCGGCGCCAAGCAAACGACGGCGATGCGATCGACACGTCATTAGCAGCCGACAATTAGCCGGCAGACGCATACGCCAGAGCGTGGACACAAAGCTTTCATCGCCGAATTGTTGCGCTGCCACGACTGCATTATCCGCTGCGTCGATGACCAGAATAAGTAAGGCTCCTTGTGTCTCTGCGACAATGCGCGCTGCTGCTTCAAGAGAGCGGCGAAAGTTTCTCTGAAGATCAGCCGCCTCATGCGCGGGCTGGAGGAGAAACGGAGTTCCACATTCAAGCGCAAGCTCGTTCGTCATTTGCAGAAACGCACGTCGCTCAATATGACGCTGCTCACCTGGTTCCAGGTAGCTTCCACCCCCGAAGCAGTCGTACGCGATGACAACAGACCCTTCAGGGAGATGAGAACGAAGCGTCTGCACGGTCGTTGTCTTACCCACGCCCGCATTCCCGTGGGCAAGGATGTGTTGATCGGAAGAGGCGATCAACGCAGCCAATCCTCGGGCGTCATTGGTTTTTATAAGGTTTACTGGTGGCAGTAGCTTTGACGGTGCGGGGAAGAGATGGTCAGGGTCTCGAGCTTCAAGGCAGGCAAGGACATCATTCGCCGTCAGTCCAGTGGATTGGGCACGCTCAGGAAGGGCTTCCTGTGCAATGAGGTCGCAGAGCGCCCGTAAGTTCGCCACCGGATTCGTGTTCACCAGTGGGTTCAACTCTTGAAGCAGGCGCAAGCGTTGGAATGCTCGTGCTTCTGCGCCTAGAGAGTCGAGATCCAGGACACGAAGGAAGTCGGTAAATTCTGTGCTGCTGAAGCCAGATCGCTGTAAAAGCTGCTGGATAGTGGCGTGGTGTTGTGCTGGAAGTGCCTTGAGCAATCTCGCTGTGCGAGTAGGTGTCATCAACGGAATGGTCCGAAGGTATGCCTGGCTGGCCTGAATTGCTGTGGTGAGATCGGGATCGGCTGGCTGATTGCTGATCAGGCGTATGTGGAGTTTGCGAAGAATGTCAATTCGCGACGCCTGGAGCAGGAATCCCTTGTAGACATCAACGAGACGTCGTATAACTGTCGTTTGAGCACGTTGCCCGGCACACAATCGGCTGGCAGTCCAAGCTCGGTCGGGGTGGCGAGTACTATATTTGAGCTGAGAGACAACAATGCGGGTTGCGGATGCGAAGTTGTCACCGTGGTAGTATTCGGCGAGATCAACACCCAGGAAATAATCGTCTCCAATCTCTTCGGGGCTATCAACAGGAGTCACACCCTCCATGACGATTCGATGCAGTCCTGTTTGAGGATGAAGGAGTTGGACAGCGCGTCGAGCCGCCCATAATACGTGGAAGGAATCCCCAGCATTAGACTCCCGCGCCCCGGGTGTTGATGTAGTGCTCCGCTTCGTCATAGCCACCAAACTATTGAAGATTACGATCAGCCATCACCTCACGAGAGAAGTATAGCACGCTAGAGCTACATGGCCTATCCCAAGCGATCTAGCCACCTATCACCACGGAAGATCTCAGCTTCGGTTTATCCAACTCTAGCAAGGAACTGTTTGACAGCCCACCTCATTCTCGCGCTATGTCGCTATGATGCTTGTTCCCCCTCACCCTCCTCACCTCCTCCCTTGCCCAACCCCGCGCCTGTTTGCGGGTCAGTCCGCGCGGTGCGCCGATGTTGCGCCAGTGGGAGTTGACGGTCGTCTCGGTGATGCCAGTGCCTGCGCGATCGCCTCGTTGTCGAGGTCCTGTGCGCTGAGCCAGATCACTTTGAGCTGACAGTGGGCGATATGAGCGCGGTAAAGTAGTCGACGATGGCCGGCGGAATGTCCGGCCGGTTATCTGTCTCGGTGACGATCGGTGGCGGAAAGAGTGTCGCCGGCTCGCCCAGGGCGATGGCGCTGAGGGTCGCAGCCAGACGCTCGCTGAGGGCCGGATCGTGGGCGAGCAGCACTGTGGGCTACACCGGCGGTATGCGCGGCGCGGACCTGCGCCGGGTCGAAGACGATGATATGCAGAGGCACCTCGTGCGCGCGGCTGATCGATGCGATGGTTCCTGCGGCGCTCACCTTGGTGCAGTGCGACCAGCAGCGCACTTAGAGTGGCGGCAATAATGCACATCACACGCAGCTTTTTTCACAATCGCATCCTTCCCCGCGCCGCACACCCCTTTCCTCATTTCCATCCCTTCGAACTGCGCCCCTAATTACGCACGGATTACCCCACCCTTGCCCCTTGTACTGCCCCGGTATCGCTGCATAGCATGCGCCTGCGACCCGCATTGCTGTAGCTGAGGGAGTGCCATGCCTGCCACCGCCCACCCGCGCGCACCGCGCACATTCACCGCCGCACCGCCAACTGTGAGCGGCGATGACCGCTTTGTCCCGGCCTCACATATCCTGGTGACAGATCTCCAGGTGAGCCACCCGGCCTTCCGGCTCTGGTGTGTGCTCCACCGGCTCTGGTTTCTGCACGAGCCGCCCACGATGGAGCTCCTCCAAGATGTGATGGGCACAAATTGCATCGACACGACGACGAAGATCGAGACTCGGCAGCCCGCGACGCGCCGGAGCATCGAGCGTTGGCTCAACGAACTGGAGCAGGCTGGCTGGCTGGTCTGGGTGCGCCGCGCGGAGACGAACCATCGCTACCATCTGCGCACCAGTGCCCGCAGCGCCGGCGACACAGTGGTCCTGAATGAACTGCGCACGATGCTCAACTCCGGTAAGGCGACGCTAGCCGATGTGCAGGCGCTGCTCGATCAGGCGCCGACGCTGCACGGCGATGCAACACCAGAGTCGCTTGGATCGATCCCAGGATCGCATCAGGATGCGGAGCGAAGCCCGGTGCCTGCGGCTGATGCGACGCTAGGGTCGCATGAGAGTAGTGACGATGCTACCACAGTGTCGGACAGTGCGACTACAGGATCGCAGCCACTGGCCAGCCTGCAGACTGATGCGACCGCAGTGTCGCATGATCCGATCCTGGCGTCGCACGATGCGACGGCAGTGTCGCAGGATACGACGCAGGGATCGTACGGTGCGACCACAGAGTCGCACGACACGACTCTGTGGTCGCATGGCGAGCTCACGCAGGCCGTGCTGATGCGGCAGAATCAGGCCCCATATAGTGAGATCCTTCAGAATGAGATCTATAGAGATCCCCCACCACCCCCCGCGGCTAGCACACAGGCCGGTGGTGATGGGGGTGGGCTGACAGAAACGGAGCGCTATTTGCTCCGCGAGGGGTTCAGCACGCGGGCAGCGCGTGAGTTTCGCGATCTTGACTATCGCATCGTGCAGGCGGACATCGAGTGCAGACGTGGTCTCGGCCAGGGCATCGGCGCGATCGTCACGACCTGGCGCATCGAGCCGCCGCGCGCTACAACGCCCGATTCTGAAGCATTGCCGGCGATCGCCCGCCGCGCGACGAGTGCGAAGGCCCAGGCGCTGGCAATCGCTCCGTCCGATGCCAGCCCGCTTGAGATCCAGTATCTGGCTCTCGACCTGGAGGAAGGTGTGACCACCGAACGAGCGCTGGCCAACCTGCAGGCGCGCCGGGCTGGCACGCAGGTTGGAGGTGTTGCATGACTGTCGACGCAACCACTGCCACTGGCTGGATGCGGGCCAGTGCTGCACCGCTGACTGTTGTCACTATACCCCCCGAAACGTCAGCCATGCGTATACCTGAGATATCGCCCTCACGCTGCGCCGAGTGCGACGGTGCCGGCTTCTTCGTCGCCGACGTGCCGTTCGGCCATTCACGCTTCGGCGAGCTCATTCCGTGCCGATGCAAACTGGCTGAGCGCCAGCGCCGCCAATCAGCCCAGATCGCCCAAATGAGCAACCTGCAGTCGTTCCGCGACCTGACCTTCGCGACGTTCGACCCGGATCTGCCAGGCGTGCGCAAGGCCTACCTGCGCGCGCTAGACTTCGCCCGCCAACCGCGTGGCTGGCTACTGCTCTTCGGGCCGTGTGGCACCGGCAAGACCCACCTGGCGGCCGCGGCGGCCAACCAGGCGCTCGATCGCAACGCGCGCGTGCTGTTCACCGTCGTGCCCGACCTGCTCGACCACTTGCGCGCAACCTTCGGCCCCTCCAGCGAGGTGGCCTACGACGAGCGCTTCGAGCTGGTGCGAACGGCGCCGCTGCTCATCCTTGACGACCTCGGCACCGAGAGCGCCACCGCCTGGGCACGTGAGAAGCTCTACCAGATCGTCAACCACCGCTACAACGAAAACCTGCCGACCATTATTACCAGTAACCGGGCGCCAGAGAGCCTCGACCCGCGCATCCTCTCGCGGATGTACCAGCGCGCCTTCGCCGGCGAGATCCTGCGAATAAGCGCGGAGGATTATCGGCGGTCAACGCATTAGGAATCTGAAATCCGTAACATGCAGCCGCACTAACTCGAAGAGGGTCATGCCGATGATTGCCACGTTGGGATCCGATCGAGCGCATCCCACATGTAGGTCATGGTGCCGTCATTGGCGATATTCGCTGTAGAACACGCCGCAGATGAACGCAGATACACGCAGATGGGGACAATTCCTGCCAAGACGTGCATCGACTACGGCTCTACCCCGCTCATGTGTGTCATTTACTCCAGTGGTGTAGCACATGCAACAGATACAAGCATCGCCACCTCGTACTGCCACCGCTAAAGTAGTGCTCTTTGCCTGCTTGGATTGTACATGCTATCCTCATCGCCTACTACTATGCCCACTCCCACAACACCACCCCGTATGGTATGTATAGACATGTTTCGCGCCAGTGGACTGCTCAAGGGGATCTAGTGCACCACGTACATAGGCGATTTGGCTTATGATGCATGATGTAATTCTGCGCTTGTAACGACGTACGCAGTGATGTATCGTGATAGTCGACACCATGTCCATCTCTGGATTTACAGGAGCACTGCTATGACAAGTCAGCATACCCACGCTGTCGCGCACGCCAGCTTCATGCTTGACGGCCTCCACTGCCCGGAGTGCGCTGATACAGTCGAGCAAGCACTGCGCGCCAGCCCCCATATCACCAGTGCTCATCTCGACTGGGCGGTCAACCAGGCACACGTCAGCTACCATGTCGGGATGATCACCGAGGACGAAATCGGTCGCATCATCGCCGGAACCGGGTGTGACTGTGCGCCGACACATGGGGCGGCCGATGGGCATGATGAGCATATCCACCACGCGGCACCGGCCGGACAACGTCTCCAGCACCTGCAGCACGGCATCGATGTCCAACCGATTACGATGGGTACGAAGCACGACCGCATGCAGTACGAG
>CALLZL010000154.1 GCA_937859575.1 uncultured Chloroflexota bacterium | reverse complement strand
TTGGCCTGCGAAAAGGTCGGTGTTGCATCAGCCGACGCATTGGCAAAGGCCACACGTGGGTATTTCGGGCTGCCTGCTTCGAGGGTTGCCAGATCGATCACGGTACCGTTGATCGCCGGTTGGGCTGCGAAAGCTGCCAGCCGCGCCGCGAGTGTGCCCATGTTACCGGTCGGGTCGCTGGTCGGCATGCGGGCCGAGTCCCACAGAATGAGGGTCGTGCGGCTACCGCTCGCCGGCTGTGCTCCGGCAATCACCGGCAGGCCGGCCGGAACCTGCGGCAGGGTTTCGCAGAAACCAGCCTGCACCAGAATATTCACGTTGAACTGATCGAGCATGCTGGTCGGCCCGCTGACCCGCACATAGAGATTGCCGGTCAGATCCCAGGTATTACGCTCGATAACCTGGAGTGTCGCATCCGGATCATCGGCGATTGCCAGGAGTGTACGCCGGATGGCACCCGAATAGCGCTCTTCTTCATACCCCGCCGGCAGGAAACCCTTGGGCAAAAAGCCCTTGGGGAGCACCGACGATTCGAGGAAACCCTTGGGCAGGAAACCCTTGGGCAGGAAACCCTTGGGCAAAAAGCCCTTGGGCAAAAAGCCCTTGGGCAGGTAGTCTGCCGGCAGGAACTCGGTCGCCAAAAAACCCTTCGGCAGATAGCCGGTGGTCTGTTCGTTGAGGGCATGTTCGGCGGCTCCGGCCGGGTCAGCAAGTTCGTCATACTCCTGCTGCAGATCGGAGTGCAGGGTCATGTTGAAGCCGGGCCGGCTTTCGAGCTCGACACGCACAAAGCTGCCGGGGGTGATCGGGAAGCGATACCAGCGCGATTGATCATCGCGGGTGATCAGCTGCGCCACCGCCCCGTTGCTCTGGTTGGCGGTACCGGTCGCCGTCAGTGGAACCGGGTAGGCATTCACCCACGACTCATTGCTGAGCAGCGGGGCACATGCCGAGAATTCCGAGCTGCCATGCGGCCCGGTCGCTACGGCGGTGATCCACGAACCACCGGGCAATACAATCGTGACCGGCAGGCTGTAGTTCGCACTACCGCTGCCATCGGTTGTTAGTGTGGCGCTCGCTACATAGCGCGCACCCTCGCCATTGCCGCTCGGGTCGCATGCCGCACCGGCATAGAAGTCGATCGCATAGCTGGTATTAGGCAGGCTTTCGAGTGTGCCGCTGAAGGTGGTGACCGTCAGGACTTCATTGGCGTTCACACTTGGGAAGTTCTGCAGACCATTCGGGCCGCTATCAGCGTCACCCGCATCATTGGCGGTCACTCCATCATTGCCGAGATCGATCCCCAGGCCGCCGTTGTGATCGATCGCATTGCCGCGTACCTGGTTCTGAGTAGCGGCTGCACCAATGATCGCGACACCGGCACCGCCATTGTTGGTGATCTGATTGGTATCGGCAGGGGTGATGCTGCCGACCACCGCACCGGTGGCGTTGTCGAGCAGGATGCCGGCAGCTGTGTTGTTGCTGATGCGGTTGCCGACAACCGTTACACCGGCCGTGCTGTGGATGCCGTTGCCGGGGAAGTTGCGGATCAGCAGGCCGCGGATGGTTGTTCCGGCAGCCGTATTGGTCAGGCCATCGCCATAGGCCAGGGCACTACCATCGATCACGATCTGGATGGTCGCACTGGTACCGCCGGGTTGTGTATTCGCCGCCGATCCGGGCTGGGTATAGCCATCGATAGTGACAGCATCGCTGATCACCGGTAGTGGGTATGCCGGTGTAATGACATGCGGCCCGCTACCGGCGATATTGAAGCCGATGGTATCGGCGCCGGCACCGGCATTGGCAGCCTTGATGGCGGCACGCAACGAACAGAAGCCAAACCCCGGCACCACACACGGCGTCTCAAGATCATCGGCCGTCGTCACAACATACGGCTTGGTCTGCAGTGGAATGACCTCAACCGCGCCAATGTCACACTTGGCACCCACCGGCCGGGCAATGCCGCGCTGGTCAGTCGGAGAGCAGAGGTTCCCGGCAGCGGTATCGATCGCCGGGCTACCAACGGCGGGCTGCATGGTCGGCGTCAGGCCGCCGTTATCTTGCAGTGCGCCGAGCAATGGATTAGCGACGGTAAAGCTGCCACAGCTGGGGGAATGTGTCCCGCCGAACTGCAGATTGCCGCCCAGGTTGGTGATCGAGCCGTTACAGTTGCGGCCGCTGAGCGGGTTGGCGAGGATACTATTGCCAATCGACAGTGTGCTGCCAGGCTTGCGCGATACCTGTGCGCCGATGCCTTTGGCATTATTACCGCTGAAGGTGGCATGCTTGATGGTTACTTGTGCACCGACGCCACTTGGAATCGCGAGGCCGCCGCCATCACCATTGGCGCTGTTGCCGCTGAAGGTGCTGTTTTCGATCAGCCAGCTGCCCCCATCAACATGCAACGCACCGCCGCTTCCGCCGGCGCTGTTGCCGCTGAAGGTACTGCCGGTGATCGCGACATTGCCAGCCGCGCTGATCGCGCCACCCGAGATACCGGCGCTATTGGTTTCGAACAGGCTATCGGCGACAACCAGGGTAGCGTTGTTGCCGTTATGGATCGCACCAAAATCGCGCGAATAGTTATTACGGAGGCTGCTGCGGGTCAAAGTCAGGCTGGCATTGTCGGCATTAAAGATCGCCCCCGAATCGCCGCCTTCGGCCCGATTCTCAAGGAAGACTGCCCGATCGAGGCTCAGGATGCCATGGTTGTAGATCGCACCGCCGGCGGCATTGATGCGGCCCTGTTCAAACGCAAGCTTGTTGATGACAATCCGTGCCGCCGGATCGATCTGCAGGAAGCGCATGGGTGAACCGCTGCCTGCCGCACCGGCACGCACAAAACGGGCTCCATTGCCGTTGATGGTCAGGGTCGTTCCGCTATCATTGCGGATGACCGGCAACGCATTTGGGCCGAGTGAAGTAACGTTATTTTCATTTGCGAATGAGAAGGTACAATCGGCCGCCAGGGTGATCGTGTCATCCTGGCCATTACTGTTGGCGGTGTTGATCGCCGCAACCAGGCCGGCAACATCACCGACACCACCCGGGCAGGCGATGGCGAAGCTCGCCGCCTGCACTGGTGCCGCTGGTTGCAGCAGGAAGATCAACCCGATTGCACACACCGCGAGGAGTGCGCCTACACCGCTCCATACACCCATCGGACTTGCTTGCGCTTGCCTGACCATCATGGTCCTCTTCTTTCGGCCTCTGCGGATAGCGGAATACATCAACCCATGCATGCCCGGCACAGCAGGGCGTGCAACACGTTCGATTCGTGGCTATGGCGTTGTAGTAGAACGGTGCCTTGATTATAGCGTTTTGGCCTCGTAACGAGTAGTAACAAAGCTGTCATATTGCAGGGCGGCACGGGCTACGCTATACTCATACAACCTCTCAGATAGGAGAATACGATGAGTAGTCGTAACCAGGAACCCGACGCCGGCGACTCGATCGGCGCACCGGTTGTTGATGCCGATATTGCCGGACTACAGCAGGCCATGGCTGCCGGACGGCTGACGGCGGCGGATATCCTGGATCATACGCTGGCCCGGATCGCGGCGCTTGATCAGGCCGGGCCATGTGTTTGTTCTGTCATCGAGCTGAACCCGGCAGCCGGCGAGATTGCGGCTCTGTGTGATGCCGAGCGCGCCGGCGGGCTGATCCGCGGGCCATTACATGGGATTCCGGTGTTGCTGAAGGATAACAGCGACACCGCCGATGCGATGCATACGACCGCAGGTTCATTGGCGCTGCTCACATCGCGGCCGCCCGAGGATGCGACGGTTGCGGCGCGGTTGAAGGCGGCCGGAGCGGTGATTATCGGCAAAGCCAATATGAGCGAATGGGCCAACTTCCGCTCGACACGCTCGGTAAGTGGTTGGAGTGCGCGGGGTGGCCAGTGTCGCAACCCACATGTGCTCGATCGTTCGCCCTGTGGATCCAGCTCCGGTTCGGCGGCAGCCGTCGCGGCTGCCCTGTGTGTTGTGGCACTCGGCAGCGAAACCGACGGCTCGATCGTCTGCCCATCGGGGGTCAATGGTGTCGTCGGCATCAAGCCGACTGTCGGACTCACCAGTCGGGCGGGGGTGATCCCGATCGCCCATAGCCAGGATACGATCGGCCCGCATGCCCGCAGTGTCGCCGATGCCGCTGTGGTGCTGAATATCATTGCCGGCCCGGATCCACGCGATCCGGCCACGGTGGCGGCACCCTTGATCGATTACACACGGTTTCTGGATCGTGATGGCTTACGCGGTGCCCGCATCGGGGTGGCACGCGAGCGCTTCTTTGGCCGCCATCCGGCCACCGATCTGCTGATCGAAGCGGCAATCGCAGACATGCGTCAGGCAGGGGCGACGATCATCGATCCGGCGAATATTGCTACAGCGCAGGCTATGGCCGACGACGACGGTGAGCTGACGGTGTTGTTGTATGAGTTCAGGCATGATATCGCCGCATACCTGGCGACCCGGGTAGCCGAAACGCCGGATGCATATGTGCCGCGAACCCTTGCGGATCTGATCGATTTTAATCGCCGGCATGCTGCGCACGAGTTGCCGTTCTTTGGTCAGGAGCTGTTTGAGCAGGCTGTGGCATGTGGTGATCTGAGCGACGCGCTGTATACGTCGGCGCTGGCACGCAACCGGCGGCTGGCGCGTACCGAGGGGATCGATGCGGTGCTTGATCGGCATCAGCTCGATGCGCTGGTGGCACCGACCACTGCGCCGGCCTGGCCGATCGACCCGATCCATGGCGATCGTTCGGTCGGCAGTAGCAGTGGCCCGGCGGCGCTGGCGGGTTACCCGCTGATCACGGTGCCGGCCGGCATGATCCACGGCCTGCCGGTCGGGCTGACATTTATGGGGCGGGCATGGAGCGAGCCGCTGCTGATCCGGCTCGCCTATGCCTATGAACAGGCCACGCAGCATCGTGCACGGCCACGCTTTCATCCGAGCGTGCTGCAACTGAACACACCCACCCCATAGCCGGATTATGCACGAGCCTGGATCTCGTGGGCGATTGCGATCACTTCATCGCGATCGGTCGAGCGCAGCAGATAGCCGTAATCACCCATCGCAACATGAAACACCGCCGGCATTGGCTGATGGTTGACAATCTTCGTGCCAAAACGTTCGATCAGTTCGCCATGACTCAGACGGTATTGCTTGTGTGATTTGCGCCCGACATAGCAGATGAAGTAGGGCCAGTTGTAGGTTGCGGCAAAGCGATCGGCGGTGAGCACGGTGGCCCACTCGCGGTAGAGGTCGATATCATTGGCGAAGTTAAACATATCGATACTCAGGCCGCCCGGTGGGCGCATATTGACCTCCAGTGCCACCAGTTCGCCGGCCGGGGTGCGGAAGAATTCGAAATGGAAGAAACGCTCACGCACCTTGAAGGCGCGTACAATCGCCCGCCCGGCCGCTTCGAGATCTGCTGGCACCTCGCGCTGTGTGTAATAGAAGACATCATCATCTTCGTTGACGATCTCCATGATGCCGCGTGAATACTGCATCGAGGTGTAGAAGACCAGATTGCCGCTGCGATCGGTCAGCCCATCAAAGGTGTTGATCGTCCCTTCGACGAACGCCTCCATGAAGTAATCGACCAGTGGCCGCGAGACGAAGTCTTCCAGTTCGGTCGGATTGGTGATCTTGTAGGTCTTGCTGGCACCGACTCCGATATCCGGCTTGGCAACCACCGGGTAGCCGACTTCGGCGACGAAGTTGCGTGCCTGCGCGGGGGTCCGCACCACCTTGCCCGGCACCACATTCACCCCGGCACGCCGGAAGAGACGTTTCATTTCGGATTTGCGCTTGATGCCCGGGAGATCGGCAGCGCGAAACCCTTCGATGTTGAAATCGGTACGCAGGCGCGCCTCGGTTTCGATCCAGTACTCATTCAGCGAATCGAGCCGATCGATCTTGCCGTAGCGATGGGTAAAATACCCCAACGCCCGTACCAGTTCGTCATACTGGTGCAGATCGGAAACCCGGTAGTATTCGTGCAGTGCAGCACGTAACTCAGGCTTCAGGCTATCGTACGGCTGATCCGAGATCCCCAGAACCGTCGCGCCCGCCTGCCGTAGCCGGATACTAAAATTGACATAATTAGGAGGGAAATCGGGTGAGAGAAAGACAACATTCATAGATCATCCCAGGTTGATTACAAGCAGCTTCGGTTCAGTCATTTCCTCAATGGCATAGCGTAACCCTTCGCGGCCGAACCCCGAACCCTTGATACCGCCATACGGCATCGGGTCGATACGCCATGTCGGCACATCATTGATGATTACCCCACCAACTTCCAGTGTTTCATAGGCCTGATAGATCCGGCCGACATCGCGGGTGAAGACCCCCGCCTGCAGGCCGTAGTCGCTATCATTAACGGCCGCCAGCGCTTGCTCGAAGGTATCGTAGGGCTGGATCGTCACCAGTGGCGCAAAGACCTCGCGGCAGTTGATATTGAGCTGTGGCCCGGCATCGGCCACAACGGTCGGTGCAATGATACCATCACTCACCTGCCCGCCGGTCAGAATGGTTGCCCCGGCGGCGTGCGCTTCGTCGAGCCAGCCGGCGACCCGTTCGGCCTCGGCGCGGCTGATCAATGCCGACAGATCGCTCTGTTCATCGAGTGGATGGCCGACACGCAGCGCTTGGACACGTGGCAGAAACTGGGCAAGGAACGCTTCGTACACCGCCTGCTGCACAAAAATACGCTGGACACTGATACAACTCTGGCCGGCGTGCGAAAAACCGCCAACCGCACAGCGTGCTGCGGCAAACGACAGATCGGCATCGCTATGGATGATACAGCCGGCATTGCCACCGAGTTCGAGGGTTCCCCGTTTAAGCCCGGCACGCTGCTTCATGCCCCAGCCGACCGCCGGTGAGCCGGTGAAGCTGAGCAGGGCGAAGCGCGGGTCTTCCACCAGTGGTGCCGCATCACTGCTCGCCAGCGGCAGGACACTCAGCGCCGCTGCCGGCCACTCGGTGGCGGCAATGATCTCGGCCAGCACTAATGCTGCTCCGGGGGTTTGTGAGGCGGGTTTGAGTACCAGTGGGCAGCCGGCGGCAAGTGCCGGCGCAACCTTGTGCGCCACCAGATTGAGCGGAAAGTTGAATGGGGTAATGCCGAGAATC
>CALLZL010000153.1 GCA_937859575.1 uncultured Chloroflexota bacterium | reverse complement strand
GTCGAAGAAGAATGTGCCGCGCCCCATCCGGTAGGGCGTAATCGTCTGGATGGGTTTTTCGGTCAGCCCCTGGCGGTTCTGTATCGGGCTGATCTGTTCGGCCGGAAACTGTGCCGCGATCTGGTCGCCGATGAAGGTTGGTATGGCATCAGGCGGCTCCAACACAAAGAGGGTATCTTCGGGGTGCAGTTCAATGGCCGGCAGCAGTGGTGGGGCTTCCGGCTCGGCATCGGTTTCGTGCACCCGTAACCCACCTTCATAGGCGGCAAGAACCGGTGCCGGATCGCCCTCCATCTGGATCCGGCCATAGGCCAGCCATACGAGCCGATCGCACATACGGCGCAGCGAACTGCTGTTATGCGACACAATCAGCACGGTTGCACCGCTACGGCGCAGCGCCTCGAGCCGATCTTCCGAACGTTCGCGGAATTCGGCATCGCCGACCGCCAGCACTTCATCGACGATCAGGATATCGGGTTGTACATCGGTCGCAACCGCAAATGCCAGCCGGGCCACCATGCCGCTCGAATAGGTACGTAGTGGCGCATCGATGAATTCGCGTAGCCCGGCAAAATCGATGATCTGATCCATGCGATGCCGAGTTTCGTATTCGGTATGGCCCAGGATGGCCGATTTCAGAATAACATTCTCACGCCCGGTCAGATCCGGTTGGAAACCGGCTCCCAACTCGATCAGTGGTGCTACCTTCCCCCGCACCACCACCCGCCCACTGCTTGGCCGTAGTATACGGGCGACCACCTTCAGCAGGGTGCTTTTTCCCGAACCGTTTGAGCCGCACAGCCCGAGCACCTCACCCGGACGTACCTGTAACGACACATCGCGTAGCGCCCATACCTCGCGCCGTAATGGGCGCCGCGTGACCAGCGCCGCCAGGTATTCCTGCAGCTGCGGCCGCCCGCTATAGTAGAGGTGATAACGAACCGAGACATGCTCAAGCTGAACAGCTGCCGCTGCCGTGCTGAGCCGTGGCGATTTACTGGTTGGCGATATTGTCATGGCCATGCCGGATAAAAAGCAGATAGCCGATACTCAACAGCCCCACGGCGATGGCTGTCGCCTGGAACCAACTCCCGATCGGTGGTAATTCGCCGTGGTAGAGGAGCGCACGAAACAGGTCGATCAACAGAATGAGTGGATTCCAGTCAATTATCCAACCGAACTCGGGCGGGACGATCGAGCGCGGATAGACAATAGGGCAGAGGAAGAAGAGCGCCTGCAGGCCGATCTGATACATATGCGCTACATCACCGACGGCAATTGCCAGCGACGCAACCAGCAGGGTGATCCCTAGTGTAAACATGGCCAGCAAGATCACCGCCGGCGGCAGGAACAGCCATGTCGGATGCATCGGCGTCGCAGTCGCCAGAAGCGTTACCAACAGTGCGACGAGTGCCAGCGCCATGTTGATCAGGCCGCTGCCGGTGGCGGCTATCACAAAAATGCTACGCGGCAGATAGACACGTTGTAACAGGCCACTACCCGATACGGCCGCCTCGACCCCCTGTGCACTGGTTTGCGAGAAGAATTGCCATGCCACCAGCCCGGTAAGCACATACACCGGATACCGCTCGATCGACGCATTGAAGAGCGCAGTAAAGGCGATCGAGAGCACGATCGTATTGAGTAACGGGCCGATGAAGGCCCAGAGCAGACCGAGGGTTGAGCGCCGATAGCGTTGCTTGAGCTGGCTGATGATCAGCAGCCGGATCAGCGATCGGTACGAGAGCAGCTCGCCAACCTCGTGCACTAATCCGTCTTGCCGTGCATCCGAATCATAGACGTGCGGCTCAGCCGTCGTGCGTGGCATACAGATCGCATTCAACTAGTATGGCGTGATATGCCGAGTATACCGCTGCCGACATGGCATGTCAAACAATGTCGAACTCCTGAGCGGGCACCGCTGCCCCCGCACCCCCGGTCGAGTCGAGACGGCCCGCCGGGCCGTCTCGACTTTCGGAATGGCGCGGGTTCGATGCGGTGAGGTGCGGATCAACGCACCGCCATGCCGTTGGGGCGTCCCAATGTGGGCGCCCCAATGGAATCGCCGTGACAGCGTGTGGTTCTCGTCTGGTTGGTGGATGCATGCGGGCGGCTCCGCCCCCGCACCCCCGGTAGAGACGGCCCGGCGGGCCGTCTCTACGCCCCTTTTCG
>CALLZL010000152.1 GCA_937859575.1 uncultured Chloroflexota bacterium | reverse complement strand
TGTCGCCCCCATTCACAAACACCTGCGCACCCTGCACCAGCGGCGCACCATACAGTGTCTTGTGTGTCGATTGTCGCCAGATCTCACGCCCGTCAGCCGCATCAACCGCACGCACCTCGCCCGTCTCTTCGACCGCAACAACCACCAGGGTACCAGTCGAGACCGGCGCGGCCGTCAGGGGTGCAGCCGCATCATACTGCCACACCACCTCGCCATTTGGTTGCGAAGAAGCAAGCCGTACTGCCGTCAGCGTTCCGTCACGAGCCGCTATATATACCAACTCGCCGGAGATCGCCGCTGCGGCGACGATCGCATCATCCGCCACATACGCCCAGCGCAGCGCGCCATCGTGCGCATCAAGCGCATAGAAGGCACCATCATCGGCACCAAACAGCACCAGGCCACCGGCAACCTGTGGCGAACCGGCAATCGCATCAGCAGCCCGAAACCTCCAGCGCAGGCTGCCATTGCGGCGATCGAGCGCATACAATGTGCGATCTTCGGCACCAACATACACCAGATCGCCAGCAACCGCCGGGGTGGTCGAAATCGCATCACGTGCGGCAAATACCCAGCGCAGCGCCCCACTCACCAGATCCAGCCCATAGATCCGCCGGCCGCCCGACCCGCCATACACACCCCCGGCGGCAACTGCCGGTGCCCCATAGATCGGCCCACCAGCCTGGAAACGCCAGCGTACCTGCCGTAATACCCGATCATACGCCAGTAATCCGCCATTTTGCGTGCCGTAGATCAGCAGATCATCCACTGCCACCGGTGGCGTCGTAATAGCCCGGTCATTGCCCGGCTCACGGTAGATCCAGATCGGCTCAAGCTGATCAGCAGCCAGTGGTGTGGGTAGCGCGCGCAATGGCGAAACCGATGGCGGCGGCGGCACATCGCCGATTGCTACCCCGGCATCGGTGGCATACCCGATCAACTCAAGGCGACGTGGCGTCGGCGCATCCTCCTCGTAGATCTCCTCGCGTACCAGCCCGATACCGGCACAGTGCCATGTATCGCGGGTCGTGCGTATGCGTGGCGTTTCCCGGCTGCCGATCCCCAGCTCATGGCGGGTATGGCGGCAGTCGTCGAAGCGACCGGCGGCTGTTTCAACCGCTTCGGCTGCAACAAACGTCAGTGTCGCCTCGTAGCTCAGCGATGTATTGAATATGCCGCGAGTGCTGTGTGTTTCACCCGGTTGGAGCGTATCATCGAGCAGGGGAAGTGGTGGATCGAAGCGCAACACCAGGCCCGCCGGCAACTGCTGCTGAACCGTCAGCAGCACCACCCGATCGGCATGGCGTGCCACCAATGTGCCGGTGGTTGTCAGCATTCCGGTCGGCCCGGTCTCTACCAGCGTCTGCCGCGCCACATGCAGGCCGGCAGCACCGCCGCCCAACGCCGGTTTACCCTGGTTGATCCGCTCGGCCAACGCCGGATCAAGTTCGGCAAGCTGGCCGATTGTCGCAACATCGAGCGACCCGAGTGCCGTACCGGCCAGTGCTTCGACATACTGCGACTGATGGCTGATCGTACCATCGGCCGCCGTGATGCGATAGATCTGGGTCGATCCGTTGCCGAGCGGCAGGTAACGTGCAAAACCGGTAGCGCTACGGGGTGCCACCGGCAACCAGGCGATAAGAATCGCCAACATGCCGATACTTAGTGTCGTCAGCACCAGGAGCAGCGCACCCCAGCGCTCAAACCTGCGATCCATCATGATCACTCGGCATCTGGCCTGGTCACCGGGCTCCGTGTCAACACATGATAGAGCACCCCACCCACCGGCAACAACAACCAGAAACTTAGCAGGCGAAAGACAATCGCTGCCCCAATGGCGGCCTCCGGCGGAACCCCTTGCACACGCAACGCCAGCGTCAGCGCCGTCTCGACGGCGCCGCCGCCGCCGGGCAGAATCACAAAGGTACTGACAATCAACGCCAGGCCATAGGCAGCCGCCACGGCAAATGGTGATGCCACAACCCCCAGGCCATACAGTATCGCCAGCAATGCCATACTGTGAAACATAAAGATCAGCAACTGCAATATCACCAGCAACAACATACGCCACGGCTGCTCGAACAACAGCCGCCGGCTGGCTATGATCTCGTCGATCACATGCACCACCTGTTGCTGCGTCCAGATCGGGCCGAACATGCGGTTCACCAGGCCCTTGAGCTGCTGCGCCCAATCATGCAGCGTATCGTCGGAACGACTGCCGGCGTATCCCAACCCGCTGGTGATCAACAGCGCCAGGATCACCGCACCATAACTCACCGAAGCACCGTTTATGCCGCTCGTCAAGATCAGGTACACCAGGCCATACGTAAATGAGATCAGAACGGCACCATTCCAGCTGAGAAGCTCGGTTCCCGCGACCATTGCCACACTTGCGACCGGGAAACGTTTCCGACGCAGGCTCGCCACCAGAAACGCATAGGCGGCAACGCTCCCGCCCGGTATCGACTGATTGATCAGAATGGCAACCATCGCCGTACCGGTCAACCAGAGGAAGTGTGCCGAATGACCAAGTACCGCCAGCACCCGCCCATAGATCTGCCCGGCACACACAAACCCGGTGCCAACCGCCACTAAAGCCAGGCATAACCAGATCGGATCAGCACCACGCAACAGTTCAATGGCTGCCAATACCTCATGCCAGCTCTGCGCTATGAGAAAGACGAGTGCAACAACGATCAGCAGCGCTGCGATCGTCGACCATGGGATGCGACGCATGTATTGGTTCCGCTACTTGTTGGTTCGACCAGACACGATACCGTTAGGTGAGTATATCAAGGATCCGATACCAGATTCCTGCCAATGGTAAAAACCATGGCCGCCCATCATACAGGCCAAGTGGTGCCTGCGGTGGCTCAAGCCCTTCAAACGGGTTCTCAGCCGCACCTCCGGCAAGCCGGGTACCCAGGATCGTTCCGAGCATGGTCGCCATTGCCACACCATGGCCGGCATATCCGCAGGCATACGACAATCCGGCCAGCTTACCGGCATGCGGCATCATGTCAAAACAGACATCAAGCGTACCACCCCAGGCATACGCGACCTGCACACCACGCAGCTGTGGAAAGACCGCCAGCATTCCGCGCTGGAGCAATGCGGCACTCTCACGCACCGTCGTCGGGGTCTCGGGGAAGAAGCCGGCTCGCCCGCCGAACAGCATACGCTGATCGGGTGTAAGACGGTAATAATACAGGAAGTGTTTCGAGTCGAAGATCATACGATTACGTGGGCTGACACTCTGCGCAAGGTCATCGGGCAGTGGTTCGGTCGCAATACAGTACGACCCAAGCGGCACGATCCGCCGCTGCAGCGCCGGTAAAGCCGCACCCGTATATCCGGCGGTAGCTGCCAGCACGGCCGTCGCCTGCACCACACCACGTGGCGTCGTCAGTCGGAAGGCTCCCGGCTGCCCGGCAACATGCTGCACTGGTGTATTGGCAACCAGCTGTGCCCCACGACGCAACGCAGCTGCCGCCAGCCCGGCTGTATACCGCGCCGGGTCAATAGCGGCGCTCATTGGATCGACCAGCCCGCCATGGTAGATCGCCGAGCCGATCTCTTCGTGCAGCATATGCTGCGGAACAACCTGTACCGCATGATCAAACTCGCGCTGCAGTATCTCGGCCTCGGCAACCAGCCCTGCCGCATGGCTGCGCTTGACGGCGACCAGCAGATGCCCGCTGCGTACAAAGGCGCAGTCGATCTGCTCTTCAGCCACAATCTGTGCTACCAGGTCGATCGCTGCCAGCGAAGCAGCAAACATTCGCCGCGCCCGCTCACGACCATAGCGCTTCAGTAGTGTCACGGCGTCGAGCTTCAAGCCGCTCAACACCATACCGCCATTACGCGAACTCGCTCCCCAACCGATACTCTTGGCCTCCAGCAACACAACCCGCGCCCCACGGCGTGCCAATGCCAGCGCCGCCGTCAGGCCAGTAATACCGCCACCGATCACCGCCACATCGACTCGCTCGGGCAACGGGGCTGCGGCCGGCAATGCCGGGAAGCTCACCCGCTCAAGCCAGACCGACTGTTCGCGATAGGTCATGAATGCCTCAGTAGCGTGCTAGCTCACGAATACCGGCCAGGATCTTGTGTGGATCCAGCATAAAGAACTCTTCCAGATTATCGCTGAATGGTGTTGCCGGCAGATCCGGTGCCGCCAGCCGGCGCACCGGTGCATCAAGCGACTCAAAGGCATGCTCGGCGATCAAGGCTGCAATCTCGCCACCAATCCCACCGGTCAGATTATCCTCATGCACAATCAGCACCTTGCCGGTACGATGTGCCGTTGCCAGGATCGCGTCCACATCAAGCGGGGCGAGTGTCCGCAGATCCAGCACCTCTGCGTCGATTCCATCGACAGCCGCCTGCGCGGCCGCTTCGAGGCATGCATGCACCATCATGCCATATGTAATCAGGCTCAGGCTACTGCCACGGCGGCGCACCTCGGCCCGACCAATCGGCACGATATACGAACCGGTGGGCACTTCGCCACGCAGCGAGCGATAGAGCTGTTTATGTTCCAAGAACAGCACGGGATCCGGATCGCGGATGGCAGCAATCAACAGCCCTTTTGCGTCATACGGTGTTGCAGGTATCACCACCTTGAGGCCGGGAGTACTGGTAAAAAGTGCCTCGACGCTCTGGGAATGGTAGAGTGCGCCATGAATACCCGCGCCAAATGGTGCCCGCACAACAATCGGGCACGACCAATCGCCATTCGAGCGGTAGCGGAAGCGAGCGGCCTCATTGAGAATCTGGTCGATCGCCGGATGCAGATAGTCGGCGAACTGTATCTCGGCCACCGGGCGCAAGCCGTGGAGCGCCGCCCCGATAGCCACACCAACGATCCCGGCCTCGGCGATCGGCATGTCGATCACACGCAATGGGCCAAACTGTGCCAGCAACCCATCAGTTGCCAGGAAGACACCACCCTTCTGGGCAACATCCTCACCAAGCACAAACACGCGCTCGTCGGCGGCCATTTCGTCGGCCATTGCGGCACGAATTGCGTCAATAAAAGTCAACTCGGGCATGGCCGGTTTGCTGTGTCAATTCAGAAGAATCCATGGCGCGGGCGGCGCGATTCGAACGCGCGACCTACGGTTTAGAAGACCGTTGCTCTATCCACTGAGCTACGCCCGCCTGATACTCGTACTATAGCATATGCCCGCTATCTGCATCAAGACGACACAAAACTTGCAATATACTTGACACCTATGGTATACTGCACGTGCGAGTGAGGTGTGTCCTCGGCATCCTCATATGTCTAACTCAATCACTCGTATCAGCGATTACCCCAAGGCACAAATAGATTCACATCCCCTGTCGACACAAGCGTTGCGTGTTCTGTCGTATCAGGTTTCTTACACGCCCTGCACGCCGGTTCACGCTCATCCTCACCAAGATCAATGTGACGTCAGGCTTGCCATAAAGGGTTAAAGAACCACAGTCGTCCCTCATAGCCGGCGCTGCGTGTCGCCAACCGCCAGACGGTATCGCCTGGTAGTTTGTTGTATTCCATGTGTTCGGCGGGCATACAGCAGGCAACCAGGAACAGCAGTTTCAACACTTGAAGTTGCCGGCGCTGAGAGGCGCGGCAAGGAGTTTCGTGTGCCACGAATGCGGATGAAAAACACCGGTAGTTCCAATACCCCCTCTTCGCCCGGCGCAGGTATACATTCGGCTGCAGATGTTGCTGTCGAATATGTCGAACAGCGCGAGCGCGAGCGTGATCGGCCGTTGATCAATGTCGCCGAGCTCGAAGCAAAGACACTGAACGACCTGCGTGAGCTCGCCCGTACCACAGGAATCACCGGGGTCAGCAATTTGAAGAAACAGGATCTGATCTTCAAGCTGATCCAGGCGCAGACGGAGGAAGCCGGCCATAGCCTGAGCGATGGTATCCTCGACATCGTCTCGGATGGGTTTGGCTTCTTGCGTGGTGATCGCATGTTGCCCGGCCCCGATGATGTGTATGTCTCCCAATCGCAGATCCGGCGGTTCGGGTTACGAACCGGCGATCGGATCTGGGGCCAGATCCGACCGCCAAAAGAGAGCGAGCGCTACTATTCGCTCTTGCGGGTCGAGCTCATCAACGGCATGGATCCGGAGACCGCCCGCAAGCGACCGTCGTTTGATCAACTGACACCGATCTTCCCCAACGAACAGGTCAAGCTCGAAACTGAAGCTCATGTCCTTTCGACCCGGGTTGTCGATCTGGTGGCACCGATCGGGCGTGGCCAGCGTGGATTGATCGTCTCACCACCCAAAGCCGGCAAGACCCTCCTGTTGAAGGCGATCGCCAATGGCATCACCGCCAACTATCAGGATGTGCATCTGATGGTGTTGCTGATCGGCGAGCGCCCCGAAGAGGTTACCGACATGCGCCGATCGGTAAAGGGTGATGTTATTTCATCCACCTTCGACGAGCCGGTTGAAGATCACACCAAAGTTGCGGAAATGACGCTTGAACGAGCCAAACGGCTTGTCGAGGGCGGCCAGGATGTGGTCATTCTGATGGACTCGATCACCCGCCTGGCACGTGCCTACAACCTCGACATGCCGCCAAGCGGGCGCACACTTTCGGGTGGTATCGATCCGGTAGCGCTCTACCCACCCAAGCGTTTCTTTGGCGCAGCACGCAATATCGAGAACGGTGGCTCGCTCACGATCATCGCTACATGCCTTGTCGATACCGGTAGCCGCATGGATGATGTGATCTACGAGGAGTTCAAGGGCACCGGCAATATGGAATTGCATCTTGATCGCAAACTCTCCGAGAAACGTGTCTTTCCATCGATCGACATTACCCGTAGCGGCACGCGCCGTGAAGAGTTGCTCCTCGGCCCCGAAGCACTACGCCAGGTATGGACACTGCGCCGCATGGTGGGCATGCTTGGCGAGAACGAGGGCACTGAACTCGTGTTGACCCGCATGGCCAAGACTCGGACGAATAGCGAGTTCCTTGCAACCCTCAACAAACCCAACTGAAGCGTACCTCCCC
Organism: uncultured Chloroflexota bacterium; assembly: GCA_937859575.1. Classification (GTDB taxonomy): domain Bacteria; phylum Chloroflexota; class Chloroflexia; order Chloroflexales; family Roseiflexaceae; genus CALLZL01. The sequence continues at coordinate 1,272 of CALLZL010000152.1, read as the reverse complement.
CGATAATTGTACTCAGCTGCCAGTGTGCGGTTCGGCCAGGCCGAGCCGCACACTGGTTCGTTCCCTGCAACGTTGACGGCAGGTTCTGCGTCATGTTCTCTGATGATCATTTTTCTGAAAGGATGCATACCAGATGAACCGCTGTACCAACTGCGATGCTCCATTGGCCGCCGGTGCGCGCTTCTGCACGAGTTGCGGCACACCGGCGACACCAGGCGCACCCGCCGCCCCACCGGCAGCGGCCAATCGCCTCGATCTGCCGGATCCGACCGTCACGGCGCGTGGACGTGGCACAACCGGCATGGAATACCAGATCATCGGTACAACCATGCAGGCGGTCATTCTTGAACTCGATCCAGGTGAGACGGTCTATTCCGAGGGTGGCGGTATGGCCTGGATGAGCGGTAATATCACCATGGCAACCAATACACGCGGCGGAGGCCTCGGCGGCATCCTGAAACGTGCCTTTACTGGTGAATCGCTCTTCCTCAACGAATTTACCAGCCAGGGCGGCAAGGGTATGATCGCCTTCGCCTCTGATTTTCCCGGCAAGATCGTGCCGGTACCGCTCGCCGCCGGCCAGAACATGATCGTGCAGAAACAGGCCTTCCTGTGTGCCGAGAAGACCGTGAGTCTTGATATTCACTTCCGCAAGAAACTTGGGGCCGGTTTCTTCGGGGGTGAAGGGTTCATCATGCAGAAGCTCACCGGCCCGGGGGTCGCCTTCGTCGCACTCGACGGCGAGATCATGGAGTACACCCTCGAACCCGGGCAGCTCCTCAAAGTTGATACCGGGCATGTCGGCATGTATGAACCATCCGTCGAGTTTGATGTCGAGATGGTGCGCGGCTTCCGCAATATCCTGCTTGGCGGCGAGGGGTTGTTTCTCACCACCCTGCGCGGCCCGGGGCGCATCTGGCTCCAGACGATGCCGACCATGAACCTGGCTCAGGCGATCGCCGGCTATCTGCCAGGTAGTGGCGGTAGTGGGGGTGGCGGTAATATCATCGGCAACCTGCTCAACGATTAGATTCATCGCCCGGTATAGCAGCACGAGTGTCGCTATACCGGGCGATTTCTCTTCACCAGCTATCGATCTCTTCAAGTGCCCCGGCGGCCACCAGCAGCAGTTCTACACCACCAATCGCCGCCAGCACATCAGCCGCCTGCGCCAGGATACCGTAGGTTTCGCTCCGACCAATAGCAGCCACCAGCGCGAGTGCTCGGCCAAGCATATGATGTGCGGCGACCGGATCAGAGCGACTCAGCGTA
>CALLZL010000151.1 GCA_937859575.1 uncultured Chloroflexota bacterium | reverse complement strand
GCGGGCGGTCTGGGCGGCATTCATGCGTACCTTGAAGGCATAATCAGGCACATAGTCGAGCAGTTCGGCCCCCAGCGCACTCAGCTGATCCTTCCAACTCTGCTCGATCGGGCCACGGAACTGTACCAGGAAGATACCATTGGCACCGGCCAATTCACGCGCCATGAGGCGTGGTGCCAGCGCTGGTTCGCCGCCCTGCGCCGGGGTAAACTCGGCGGCGCGCAGCCGAATCGGCGCTGCGGCATCGGGCGTCGGTGGGCGCGGCTGCGCAATAGCAGTGCCCGAAAGCACGGCAGCAGCAACAGCGACAACCAGGAGAGCCTTCCAATGCATGGATTCCTCCCGTAGGCAAGAAACTTGCCCTCTATGCGGTTTTACGACACGATGGATTGCAGATCATTATGCACCCTTTCAGTATAATTGCAAGATACATCTATGGTATGCTAGGCAGGCGCAACCACCAATATCATTGAAGGAGCAGCCCATCATGTCGCAGCCTGTGCATCCAGCATTCACCGCAGATTGGGAATCGCTGCGTACGCGCACCATTCCCGATTGGTATAGCAACGGCAAGTTCGGCATCTTCATCCATTGGGGTGTCTATTCGGTACCCGCCTTCGGCAACGAGTGGTACCCGCGCAACATGTACGAGCAGGGTTCGCCCGAATACGAACATCACCTGGCGACCTACGGCCCGCATACTGAGTTCGGCTACAAGGATTTCATCCCGCAGTTCACCGCCGCTAACTTCGATCCGGCCGCCTGGGCACAACTGTTCAAAGAGGCCGGCGCAACCTTCGTGGTGCCGGTTGCCGAGCATCACGACGGCTTTGCGCTCTATGATTGTTCGTTTTCGCAATGGACATCGGTTCACATGGGGCCGCAGCGCGATATTATCGGCGAACTGGCCGCTGCTGTGCGCAAACACGGCATGGTCTTCGGGGTCTCAAGCCATCGTGCCGAGCACTGGTGGTTCTTCAGCGGCGGGCGCAAGTTCCCCAGCGATGTGCAGGATCCGCAGTTCGATGGGCTCTACGGCCCGGCCGAGCCGAAAGAAACCCAGCCCGACCAGGCGTATCTCGAAGACTGGCTGGCCCGCACATGCGAACTGGTCGATAAATATCAGCCACAGCTCGTCTGGTTCGACTGGTGGATCGAAGAGCCGGCCTTCGAACCGTATTTGCAGCGCTTTGGTGCCCACTACTACAATCGCGGCATTGAGTGGGGTAAAGGGGTGGCGATCAACAACAAGTTCAGCTCCTTCCCGGCCGGTACGGCGGTGTTCGATATCGAACGCGGCCAACTCGCCGGTATGCGCGATGAGTTATGGCAGAACGACACCTCGGTGTCGAAAAACTCGTGGGGCTATATCGAAGGGCACGATTATAAAGAGGTGACCAGTATCATCGGCGATCTGGTAGATGTCGTGAGCAAGAACGGCGCACTGCTGCTGAATATCGGCCCGCGCCCCGACGGCAGCATCCCCGAGGTGGAACAAGCAATGTTGCGTGAGATCGGCCGTTGGCTGGCGATCAACGGCGAGGCGATCTACAACACCCGGCCGTGGGAAGTGTTTGGCGAAGGGCCGACCGAAGTGGCCGAAGGTTCGTTTACCGATACGAAGCGCTCGGCCTTCACCAGCCACGATATTCGCTTTACCCGCGGTGCACAGGCGGTGTATGCGATCTGCCTGGCATGGCCCGAGGCCGCTGTGACGATCCGCTCGCTCGGTCGCAACTCGACACTGCAGGCCGATCGAATCGCATCGGTCACCATGCTCGGCAGCGACGCGCCGATTGCATGGGTGCAGAGCGAAGCCGGGCTGACCCTGACACCACCGAGTACGCCACCCTGTGATCATGCATTCACCTTCAAGATCATATTGAAATAACATGACGACCCTGAGCTATACCGATCTGATCCGCCGACTGTACGACCTCGAACGGCTGGCGCAGCCGCCATTGCCTGGTGAGCGTGGCGGCTGCTTTTCGAGCTACGACCGTGCATCGCGCTATGATGCGGCAAGCGGGCAGTATCTCGACTGGAATGCCAATGCCGATGGAACCGGCTACATCCGGCACGAGGGCGACAGTATTGTCGCCTTCGAAGCCACCGGGCCGGGCGTGATCTGGCGCGTCTGGTCGGCATTGCCGGGAACCGGCCATATCCGCATCTTCATCGACGACCAGGCCGAACCGCTGGTCGATCTGCCGTTTCGCGACTTCTTCGAGCGCTTCGGCGACGAGATTCCGCCGCTGAACTTCCCCCAACTCGCACCAACCCTCTCGCGTGGGCGCAATCGCTTTATTCCAATCCCTTACAACCAGCGCTGCACGGTGCTGCTCGAACCTGGCTGGGGCGCATACTATCACTTCACCTACACCACCTTCCCACCCGGTACACAGCTTCCCGATGCCGCAGCCGGCCTCAGCCGCACCGACATGATCGCGCTCGCCGAAGCGGATCGCATCCTGGCGCAGCGCGGTTGGCGTACCCCACCGGCGCCCGGCGAAACCGATACCAATGTCACGCTCACGGTCGCACCACATAGCCGTGCAGTCGTTGCCGTACTCGACGGCCCACAGGCGATCCACGAACTGCGGATGGCTGTTGATCGGCTGACCCCGCCCGACGACCGGCGCATCCTGCGCGAACTGGCTCTTAGCATCACCTGGGACGACGACCCGACCCCGGCGGTCTGGGCACCACTCGGTGACTTCTTCGGTGCAGCACCCGGGCTGACACCCTATCGTGCGCTGCCGCTTGGCATGAACGACAACGATATGTATAGCCGCTGGTATATGCCGTTCGGCAGCCGCGCCACGATTGTGCTGCATAACGATGGCGACACGCCGCAGACACTGCGTGCATCGATCCGCCACGCGCCGCTGCGCCGGCCGGCCGACGAGTTGCTACGCTTCCATGCCAAATGGCACCGCGATGCCTTTGTTGAACGAACCCAACACAGCGGCCGCACGATCGATTGGCCATTGCTGCTCGCGGCAGGGCGCGGGCGTTTCTGTGGTGTGCACCTGCAGGTATGGACCCGTGGGCAACCACCGCCACAGCCGGCAGCAAGCTGGTGGTATGGCCGTTGGAACGAAAAATCAATCGACTGGTGGTGGGGCGAAGGCGATGAGAAGTTCTTCGTCGACGGCGAGCAATTCCCATCAACCTTCGGCACCGGCTCGGAGGATTATATCGGCTTCGCATGGGCCGCCGAGCCGCCCTTCCCCACGTTCGAGAGCGCATATGCCTGTATGCCCTGGATCGAACTCGACGCCAATGGGCACACCTCGGTCAACCGCTTCCATATCTGCGATGATATTCCATTCCAGCAATCATTCGAGGGTTGTATCGAGAAATACTGGCCCAATCGCTGGGGCGATGGCAATGCATGCCTGTATGCCGCCGTTGCTTATTGGTATCAAGAAGCCGGTACCACCGACATCTACGAACCACAGCCGCTCGGCGAGCGCTATGGGTATTGGGAATAAGGACACTACAGGTGAGGGCGCACGCCCCGCCATCCATTCGAGTGGTTCGCGGTACGACATACCCCCAGAAAAGGAAACATCATGCAAGTTCTCATGTACGAAGGGCCGTGGCAGATGCCGCTACGCGAGATCGATGCGCCGGTTGCCGGTGCCAATGATGTGATCGTCAAGGTTGAGGCGGTCGGCATCTGCGGATCAGACGTACACGGCTTCACCGGATCGACCGGCCGGCGCACGCCGGGGATCGTCATGGGCCACGAAGTCAGCGGCACCATCAGCGCCCTTGGCAGTGCTGTGCGGGGCTACCATATCGGTGATCGCGTTATCATCCAGCCGCAAACCACATGCGGCAGCTGCCGCATGTGCCTGGCCGGGCGCAGTAACATCTGTGAGAAGCGCACGATGATCGGCATGCACACCCACGGTGCCTATGCCGAAGCGGTACGTGTGCCGAGTGCACAGCTCTACCGCATGCCGGATGGATTGAGCTGGGAACATGGAGCGCTCGTCGAGCCACTCGCCGTTGCGCTGCATGCCGTCAATTGCACGCCGCTCAACCTCATGGAGAGCGTCGTGATTGTTGGCGCCGGGCCGATCGGCTTGCTGGCGCTGCTCGGCGCACGACTCAAGGGCGCTGGCAAGATCATCGTCACCGACCGCAGCAAACATCGGCTGGCACTGGCAAAGCAACTCGGTGCCGATCTGACCGTGAATGTCGCCGAAGAGGATGCGGTCGCCACTGTGCTGGCCGCCACCGAAGGGCGCGGCGCACACGCCGCCATCGAAGCGGTCGGCATTACGCCAACGGTACAGCAGGCGCTGGCGATGACACGTATCGGCGGCCATGTGACATGGATTGGCAATTCGGCCCCCGAAGTAACGCTCAACATGCAGCAGGTCGTGACCCGCGAAATAACGATCCGCGGCGTCTATGGCTTTGGCGATGAGTTTGGCCAGGCGATCCATGCACTGAGCAGCGGCGCTCTGTCGGTTGCACCGTTAATCGAGCAGGTGGCACCGCTTCACGAAGGGCCGCCACTCTTCGATGGGTTGGCACGCGGCACCCTCGAAACGGTCAAGATTATTCTGCGGCCATAAAGCCACATAGTATTGCCTGCAGCGGCGACCGGGTAGGCATGCCTGCCGGGTCGCCTATTTGCAGAAGGCTTCCGCGACGCGCAGATAGATCGCATGACACTGCGACACACTCGCCAGATCGACCCACTCCTCGACGGCATGCGCACCTGTGCCGCACGGCCCGAACAGCACTGCTGGAATGCCGGCCTCGGCCAGCGAAGCGGCATCCGTCCAGTAGGGCACCCCTACCACCGCCACATCGCGGCCAATGAGTGCCGCCGCATGCTCGCGGATGAGCGACGGTAGCAGCGCATCGGCGGCGGTCTCCATTGCCGCCCGATCGACACCCCGACGCACCACGGCGTGCAGTGTCGGGTCGGCTGCCGCTGCCCGGCGAATCACATCCGCAACCTGCGCTTCGGCCAGTTCGGCGGTTTCGCCAGGGATGGTACGCCGCTCGAGTTCGATCAGGCAACGCTCCGGGTATGACGAAAGCTCTTGACCACCGCTGATCAGCGAGGCATGCAGTGATCCACTGCCCAGAATGGGGTGCTGTGGGTTGGCTAGCAGGCTCCGGTTGAGCGCATCAAGGCCAACCAGGATCCGGCCGGCCTGCATAATCGCATCGATCCGACCTGGAATCGAGCCATGTGCCGCTTCGCCGATCACCTCGACTTCGAGCCAGACGAACCCTTTATGGGCGACAACCAGATCGAGTTCGGTCGGCTCGGCGATCAGAGCGGCATCGGCATGGTAGCGGCGCGCGACATCAATTGTACCGATACCGGCATACTCTTCGTCGATAACAGCGCTGAAGATCAGATCGCCGCGCAGGTTGCACTTCTGTGCATCGGCAATTGCCAGCATGCATGCCGCCACGCCACATTTCATGTCATAAGCACCACGGCCATACATGCGCCCATCAGCAATACGCGGCGTCAACGGATCAGCCATACCCGCCACCCCGACTGTATCGATATGGCCATTGAGCAAAAGGGTACGGCCGCCGCCGCTACCGCGTGCGATAGCAATCACATTCGGCCTGCCAGGGCGCACTTCGTCAAGCTGCACTTCAAGCCCACGAGCGCTGAGCCAGCCGGCAATAAAGCGGGCAATCTCGCCTTCGCCGGATCCTCCCGGCACCAGATCCGGGTTGATCGACTCAATCGCAACCAGATCTGCAAGCAGTTGAGCAAGATCGTCGTGCATACCAACCTCCTGCTAGACGGCAGCCTGTTCGGCTTGCCGATAAAATGCGATCAGCGCATCGGCCACTAGTGGCACAATCACCCGCAACATCTGCCTGCCACGCTTGGCGCTCGCCTGCTGCGGGCTGTCGGTATAGCCATCCATCCGCTGCCATGCGCCATGCAACTCGCTACGATACGGTTCGAAGCCGAGAGTTGATCCATCCGGCTGATCGGCGCGCTGCGGTAATGGTTCCCGCACCAGATCCGGATGTAAGGCCAGCATCAGCGAGGTTTCGAAGGTGCCGGCATGCCCCGGTACCGGCGCACCCTGCAGCGCGCCGGCAGCCACCAGCGCCTGCCAGGCGATCGACCAGTAGGGTGCAGCGGCAATGTGTACCCTATGGCGCAGCGCCAGATCACGCGCCACAAGCTGGATCAACTCACTATTACCGCCATGACCGTTCAGCAGAAAAATGCGTTGGAAGCCGGATGTCACCAGCGATTCGATCATATCACACAGGGCACGGTAGTAGGTTTCGGTTGCCAGTGAGATCGTGCCGCCAAACGGCAGGTGGTGGTGCGAACTGCCGAACGGCAACACCGGTGCCACAATGATCGGAATCGTCGCACCGGCCTGTTCGGCAGCCGCAGCTGCCACATGCGCCACCAGCATGCGGTCGGTACCAACCGGCAGATGCGGCCCATGCTGTTCGATGGCGCCAACCGGCAATAGCACCAGTGCCGTAGAGGCCAGTTCGCGCAGTTCGGTACGGCTCAGGGTTTCAAAGAGTCGCAACATCGCCAGCCTCCTGTGGCCGTGCCAGCGGTGCCCAGCCAAGCAACCGGCGCGCCTTGCTCATCCCCATCACACATTCGGCATGATCGCCGCTGATCGTAAAAGCCTGGAAGCCATCGCGGTAGGTGAGTGCCGCCAGCAAGGCGCGTGCCAGATCCGTTGCAGCAGTTGCCAGCATCACTTCGCCGGGGCGCACCTGCGCCTGCCAATCGGCATCGGCAAGTGGGAAGCAGAGCCGCAAGACATTGATGCTCATGCCATGGGCGCGTACGGCGCTGCGGCAGATCTCTTCGCCAAGCCGTTTGCTCAAACCATAAAAATGATCGGCATCCGGCGCAATCGCTTCATCGTCAAAGCGGCGCTCCAGCAGATCGCCCTCGTACACCGACATACTACTGGTATAGACGGCATGGCCGATACCGGCGGCATTGGCCGCATCCAGTGCCAGGTACAACCCGCGCACACTGACATCAAAATTGGTTATGATCGATTCGGTTAATGCAAACCGTTTATCGCCCATTGCCATATAGAGCAGCGCATCACACCCCTCGGCAGCACGCAGGAGCGCGTCACGGTCGGCCACATTCCCCACCACATGGTCAAGCGTTACATCGGGTGGTGGGCGCAGATCGAACACCCGCACGCTATGTTCCGCCACCAGGATCGGCATCACGAGCCCGGCAACATAGCCGGCACCGCCAACCATCAGCACACGCATACACTTCCTCTTTGATCTTGGTTGCCCGCAGTATTATAGGGCGTTTTTCCAGCTTGTTCTCGATCGGCCGGCTCAGCATGTACTTACCGTGGAGTTGCAGCAATAGTATCGCCACGAAGAGGCAGCATGCCCGTCCGACCGCATCCCGCCGCCCCTTGGGGTTGCATGTCATCCCGAGCCGCTAACGAGAACGCATAAGCCCTGGATCCAGCCGCATACATGCGCCATCCGGCCGAAAAGCTGCTATGATGAACCTGCTCGCAACCAGCCGATGTCGCAGTTGAAGAAGAGTGCCGAGGCTCAGTATGCCGATCTACCCGCGTATTCGTGATGTCGAACGTATTGTCGTCAACGTGCCGTTTACCCCTCGTTGCCACGAATGGAATGCCCGTGAAGTCTGGCAGTGGCGCATTGCCGAGATCATCCGCATCACCACCGATGTACCGGATCTGGTCGGCTATGGCGAGACGATCCTGCACTATACATGGGGCCGGGTGAGTGATGCGGCGATCGAGCGGGTGCGCGGCGGAAACCCGGCTGATTTCCTCGGCGATGATACCCTTGGCGCCGGGCTGCAGATGGCGATCTATGATCTGTGCGGTAAGGCGATGGGGGTGCCAAGCTACCGGCTCTTCAACTTGCCGCCGGTACGCGAGTGGTGCCCGATCTCGTGGTGGAATATTGACATGCCGCCCGAGGCACTGGCTGCCGAAGCCCACGATGCCGTCGCCGCCGGCTATACATCGTATAAGATCAAAGCACGACCCTGGTGGGATATCTACGCCCAGGTGGAAGCGATCAGCGCCGTCACGCCGCCCCACTTCCGGCTGGATCTCGACTGGAATAATATGCTGCTCAATGCCGGCAATGCCGCGCCGGTGTTGGCGGCGCTCGACACCTACCCGCGAGTGGCGATCTACGAATCACCAATCTTCCAGCGTGATATCGAAGGCCAGCGACTGCTGCGTCGCAAGACAACACGACCATTGGCGCTGCATTTCGGCGAGCCGCCCTTC
>CALLZL010000150.1 GCA_937859575.1 uncultured Chloroflexota bacterium | reverse complement strand
CCGCAGTCGATCAGCTTCGAGGATCTGGTAAGGCTTGCCCGCGATGGGCGCAGCGACATCGATGCACAAGGCGATATCCAGCGGCTTGGCGATGCCCTGATCCACTGCTTGATGTACGATATCATCAGCCTGCGCGGTTGTGTCGCACCGCTGGCAACCACAGCCGGTGAACGGCCACGGGCCGCTGCCCTGGCACGCATCCAGGCTCAGACCGAACAGAGTGTCGCCAGTTTGATCCACGCCATGGTTTCAGTCGATCCAACTGGCCGGTTTCTGTTACCGCTGCTCGACGGCCGGCATACCCGCGAAGAACTTGTTATACTACTTGATGATGCGATCACACGCGGCACACTGATCATCGAGCCGGGTGAAGCAGGCGTCTCGCCGGCCGAACGGCTCGACCGGAGCCTGCAAGAATTGGCGCGCCAAGCGTTGATCGAAGCGTGAACAACCATGACCGATCTTGAGATCTATAAACGCCAGGCAGCCGAAGAGGCACTGGCATATATCGACAACGGTATGACGTTGGGCCTCGGCAGCGGCTCGACAGCCGAGCATTTGTTGTATGCCCTGGCCGAACGGCTGACCGACGGGCGGCTCCGTAACATCACCGGTGTTGCGTCGTCGGAGCGCACTGCAGCAGTCGCAACCCGGCTCGGCATTCCATTGGCAACACTGGCCGAAAGGCCGGTGCTTGATATTGCGATCGATGGTGCCGACGAAGTCGATCCGGCGTTACATCTGATCAAAGGTCGCGGTGGTGCGCTCCTGCGCGAGAAGATCATTGCGGCATCCGCGACACGCTTTCTGGTGATCGTCGATGAAACCAAACTGGTCAACCGCCTCGGCGAGCGTATGCCGCTTCCGATCGAACTGGTTGCCTTCGCCCTGCCGCTGGTCGAACGGCGGCTCTACGAACTCGGTGGCGAACCAACGCTGCGCCGGGCAGCCGATGGCAACCCGTATCGCACCGACGAGGGGCATGTGATTGTTGATGTTCATTTTGGTGCCATGCCGGATCCAATCGCACTTGGCGCGGCACTCAACACCATCCCGGGAATCATGGAGCATGGCATCTTCGCCGGCATGGCCGAACTGGCCTTTGTCGCCGGGCCGGCCGGTGTCGCCCGTATGCAGCGAGCTACTCCATGAACCCCCACCATGGCGTACGCCACCTGTATATCCACATCCCCTTCTGCGAACGACGCTGTTCGTACTGCGACTTCAACACCTATGCCAACATGGAGGATCGCATCGGGGCGTATGTCGCCGCGCTTGGTCGCGAGCTGGCTGCCTGGCAGACACGCCTCGGCTCGCCCGAACCGCTGCCGGCACCACAGCCGCCGGCTTTGATGCGCGCCGATCTGAAGCCCACCGTCTTTCTGGGTGGCGGCACGCCAAGCATGCTGCCACTACCGTTGATCGAGCAGGTGCTGAACGCCGCTGATCCTATTGTACCGCTGCGGCACGCCGAAGTGACGGTTGAATGCAATCCGGGCACACTCCTGGGGCGTGATTATCTGCGCGGCCTGCGTGCTCTGGGAGTCAACCGCATCAGTATGGGGGTGCAGAGCCTGCACGATCCAACACTGCGTATACTGGGGCGCAGCCATACCGCCGCCGAGGCGCGTCGTTCGTATGAAGAAGCACGCCGGGCCGGGTTCGATAGTATCAATCTCGATTTTATCTTCGGCCTGCCGGGCCAGACACCGGCACAGTGGGAAGCAATGCTGCATGAACTGCTGGCATGGCAGATTGACCACTTCTCGCTCTACTCACTGATCCTCGAAGAGACGACACCACTCTATGCTCAGGTGACAAGCGGCCGCATGGCGGTTCCCGATGACGACAGCACCGGCGAGATGTATGAGCAGGCGATTGAGATTCTGGGGGGGGCCGGCTACCGCCAGTATGAGATCAGCAACTGGGCACGCACCTCGCCCGGCGATGGGGTCATTCCGGTGCGCGCCTGCCACCATAATCTGGCCTACTGGCTGAATGCCGATTACCTCGGGTGCGGAGCCGGTGCCCACGGCCATCTCTATCCGCAACGCTACTTCGATACGCTGGCAATCGACGACTACATTCGCAAAACGCACACCGACGCATTACCACTGGCCGAAATTACCGAACTCACCCCTGCAGATCTGGCAGCCGAGACGATGTTTATGGGGCTGCGGTTGAATGCCGGCGTGAGCCTGCCTCACTTCGCCGACCGCTGTGGCGTAGCGATCGATACCATCTATGGCGCGGTGCTGGCGGATCTCGAAGCACAGGGGCTGCTTGAGCGCGATTCACTGGCGGTACGCCTCAGCGCGCGCGGCCGCATGCTGGGTAATCGGGTCTTCGAGCGCTTTGTGTAGCGGTGCCGGTGTCATCGCGGCATGTATCAGGCAGAGCCGGATGCACCACTTAACGGCGAATCGCGGCGGGGATCTCGGGGAGCAAACTTACTTCGAGCGAGGCCCACAGCCCAATCGCGATCGCCTCGGCGGCATCGTGGCGCAGCGAAGTCGGGCGCGGCGCACCAGACCAGGCAATGATCCGCCGTGCCAGATCATCGGCACGCTGCTTGGCCTGCTCACCGCTGCGCTGATCGCGGGGCAACAACAGGCGCTCACGCCAGATCTCAGCTCCGATCTGCAGCGTCTGCACCCCACGCCGCTCGGCTTCGGCAAGCCAGACGTTCGCCAGCGGTCCGCCACCCTCCAGCGCCAGCCACGTCAGGGCCGGGAGCCCTTGCAGAATGCTTGCTGCGCCACGCTTCAGCCGGGCGGCACTGCCGAAGTTATGCGAACGATACCAGTGCAGCCGGCCATTCTCGCCAAACAACGCCAACCCCGCGCGCAGCCCTACGTCTACCGCCAGCAGTGTCGCCATTCATTACTCTCAGTTACGGCACTTCTACCGCCAGCAACTCACGCAGGAAGGTGCCGGTGTGCGATGCATCGATCACGGCAACCTCTTCAGGAGTGCCGACGGCAACCACCTGGCCGCCGCCGTTGCCACCCTCGGGCCCCATATCAATAACCCAATCGGCCGTCTTGATCACATCGAGATTGTGTTCGATCACAATCACCGTATTGCCGTTATCGACCAGTCGGTGCAGAACTTCGAGCAACCGTTGCACGTCGGCGAAGTGCAGGCCGGTGGTCGGCTCATCGAGGATGTAGATCGTACGGCCGGTCGCTACGCGAGCCAGCTCTTTTGCCAGCTTGACGCGCTGTGCTTCGCCGCCCGAGAGGGTGGTTGCCGGCTGACCCAGTGCGATGTAATCGAGCCCGACATCATGGAGCGTCTTCAGGATGCGCTTGATACGCGGCACATTCTCAAAAAACTCCAGCGCGGTCTGTACGTCCATCTCAAGGACATCAGCGATGCTCTTGCCCTTATACTTGACCTGTAGGGTCTCGCGGTTGTAGCGCTTGCCCTTACAGACATCACAGCGCACCCAGACATCGGCAAGGAACTGCATGTCGATGCGCTTTTCGCCGTTGCCTTCACATGCCTCACAGCGCCCACCCTTCAGGTTGAACGAGAAGCGCCCCGAGCCATAGCCACGCAATTTGGCCTCGTTGGTACCGGCAAACAGTTCGCGAATCAGATCAAACAGTTTGACATAGGTTGCCGGATTCGAACGTGGCGTACGCCCGATCGGCTGCTGGTCGATATCGATCACCTTGTCGAGATGTTCGAGCCCGGCAATCTGGCGGTGTGGCCCGGGCTTGAGCTGGGCCTTATTCAGCCGATTCGCCAGCGCGGGGTAGAGCGTCTCGGTGATCAGCGACGATTTACCCGAACCAGAGACGCCGGTCACGGCAACGAATGTACCAAGCGGGAAACGCACCGTCACATCACACAGGTTGTTCATCGTTGCGCCTTCGAGCGCCAGCCATGCTGCTTCGGTGGTTGATGGTTGGGCTGCAGCCGCCTTGCTGCGCTTGCCGGGCGGTGCAACCACCTGCGGCGGCGCACCGGCCGGCCCGGCCACCCGGCGCGTAGCCGGGATGGCAATCTCAAGCGCGCCGGAAAGATACTTGCCGGTGAGCGAGCCTTCGTGCCGTGCAACCAGATCCGGCGTACCGGCTACCACCAGGCTGCCGCCCTTCACCCCTGCACCCGGGCCGAAATCGACGATCCAATCGGCAGCTTGCATGGTCTCCAGATCGTGTTCGACCACAATCACTGTGTTACCAAGGTTGCGCAGCGTGATCAGGGTATTGAGCAGTTTGCGGTTGTCGCGCTGATGCAGGCCAATACTCGGCTCGTCGAGGATGTACATCACACCCACCAGCCCTGAACCGATCTGCGAGGCAAGCCGGATGCGCTGCGCCTCGCCACCCGAAAGTGACGGAGCCGGCCGATCGAGTGTCAGATAGTGCAGCCCGACATTGAGCAGGAAACTGAGACGCTCGCGAATCTCTTTCAGCACATCGGCGACGATCGCCAGCTGATATTCGCTCAATTGTGGCGCATGCACCGCACCATTGCTCCGTGTATCCGGCAAGGACTGTTCACCGGCCATGAGCGATACCCATGCGTGGGCATCACCGATATTCTTGCTGCACACTTCGCGGATCGACTGGCCGCCGACAGTCACCGCCAGGGTCTCGGGGCGCAGCCGGGCACCCCGGCATGTCGGGCAGGGTTGTTCGCTCATAAACGACGTATAGAAATCACGCGTCCATTCGCTCGATGTCTGGCCGTAACGGCGGCGGATCTCGTTGGCCAGCCCTTCCCACGGCCGGCTAAACTCACCGCGAGAATTGGTATTTTCGTCGCCCCAGCTGAAGCGAATCCGCTCTTTGCCACTACCATAGATGATCGCATGGCGTGCTGTTTCGTCGATCTCCTGCCAGGGTGTATCGAGATCAAACCCATAGCGTTCGGCAATCGCCTGCAGGCAGCGATACATCCACGAGTCGCGCTTCTTGCGCAGTTCGCCCCAATAGGGGATAGCCCCTGCGTGCAGCGTCAGTGAGCCGTTCGGCACCAACAACTGCGGGTCAATCTCCATGCGTGTACCAAGCCCGGTGCAATCGGGGCAGGCACCCTGCGGGTTGTTGAACGAAAACATCTGTGGTGTCAGATCGGGGAACGAAATGCCACAGTTGGTGCAGGTGTTCGACTCGCTCATGAGCCATTCTTCATGAGCTTCTGCAACCTCACGCGTACGGCGCAGCCGCCCACTGCCACTACCCGAACCACTCGGTGCATCGCGGTTCTGCAAACTGATCAGTACCATGCCCTCGCCAACGCGCAATGCCTGCTCGATCGCATCGGTGAGCCGGGTCGTAAAAGCATCCCAATCGTTCTGTGCCGCCGCTTCGGCACGCCCGATACGCCGCCCGTCGTCGCTATCGGCCGTATCGTTTGCCGCCCGATCGGGCATCGCCAGCCGATCGACAACTACCTCGATCGTGTGTTTGACCTTCTTATTGAGTTTGATCTCCTGGTTCAGATCGAAGATCTGCCCATCGACACGCACCCGCGCAAAGCCTTCACTGCGCGCCTCGGCAAAGATCTCTTTGTATTCGCCCTTACGCTGTGAAACAAGCGGCGCAAGCACCATAAAGCGCGTACCGGCCGGGAGTTCGAGCACCCGATTCACCATCTGCTCGGCGCTCTGCGAGCCGATCGCACGACCGCAGTTGTGGCAGTGGGGGGTGCCGACCCGCGCAAACAGTAGCCGCATATAATCGTAGATCTCGGTAACTGTGCCGACCGTCGAGCGTGGGTTTTTTGAGGCACTCTTCTGCTCGATCGCGATCGCCGGCGAAAGCCCACCGATATAATCGACCTTGGGCTTTTCCATCTGGCCGAGGAACTGCCGCGCATACGCCGAAAGCGATTCGACATAGCGACGCTGCCCTTCGGCATACAACGTGTCGAATGCCAGCGACGACTTGCCCGAACCGGAGACACCGGTCAGCACAACGAGTTTGTCGCGTGGGATTTCGAGATCGACTCCCTTGAGGTTATGCTCGCGGGCGCCCTTGATGATGATCGTTTCGCGTGCCATGCACTGCCTCTCGCCACTGCACTACAGACAAAAACGCCGCCGAAGCGTGGTGCTTCCAGGCAGCGCTGCAGATATTCGTTGAAGCCGACAACCGGATGCTTCAGACCTGCTGGTGGTACGTGATGCCTTGTGGGTTGGATGTGAATATTGTAAAAGTTGAACAGACGTGCGATAGTATACACCCATGATCGATGGGAGTCAACCGCCATGCGACCGATTGCGCTACTCGCGAAACTGGGTTTGCTGCCATGCGCGAAACAACCCCTTGAGCCGCAGTCGCTGGTATTTACCGGTCGTTGTCACGGGAATGTCGTCGCCAAACACAACAACTTTAGGGCACTTGGCGAACGGCATAACGGCACGACATGCCGCCAGCACCTCGCTTTCGCCAATCGTCGCACCTGCTTCACGCACAATATACGCGCCGACCTCCTCGCCATAGTAGATGTTGTCGAAAGCGATTGCCAGGCCGGTACGCACACCATCGATACGCATCAATACCTCTTCGATCTCGAACGGGCTATACTTCACCCCGCCACGATTGATCAGTTCTTTGAGCCGGCCGGTGATGAAGAAGAATGGCCGCCCATGCAGATCACGCCGCATGAACCCCTCGTCGCCGCTGCGAAACCAGCCATAGCGAAACGCTTCGGCATTGGCATCGGGGCGCTGAAAGTAGCCAATCATCACATTGTGGCCGCGAATGACGATCTCACCACGCTCACCCTCCGCCACTTCGCGCCCCTCGGAATCATGGATCGCCATCTCGTTGATGCTGATCGGCACTCCGATCGACGGGTAGCCATGGGCGGTCAGCCATTCGTGGTGGGTGGCGGCATCGAGATCAATCGGCAGAAAACACGAGTAGCAGGTTGTCTCCGAAAGCCCATAGCCATGCAGGATCCGCACGCCGAACTGCTGCTCGAACCGTTCGACCAGCGAGACAGCCAGTGTGCCGGCACCACAGACGAAATGGCGGAACCGCTGCAGATCCAGCCCGGAAATATCGGCAGCCGCTTCACAGAGAAACTGCAGGATCGTCGGCACGACACTCACAATCGTCACCTGTTCGGCGGCCATACGTTGCCAGAAACTACCGGAACGGAACGAACGATTGAGTACCGTACTCGCACCGGCATACAGTGGCGCAATTGTCGTCATCTCGATCCCATTGACATGATGGATCGGCAGGATGGTCATGAGCCGCTGGTCGGCGTCGATCGCCTGCCATTCGCAGATCGCATGGGCATCACACAACAGGTTATACTGGATGAGTTGCACCCCTTTGGGCGCACCGGTGGTTCCCGAGGTATACACCAGCAGGCATTCATCTTCGAGATCGGGCGGATCGCCGGGGGTGAATTCGGCCGATTGTTGCGCCAGTTGTTGCTGCAATTCACTATCAAGCAACACAATATCACGGTGCAACTGTGCCGCACGCTCGGCATATGCCGGCATCGCAAAGAGCAGCCGGGCAGCTGCATTTTCGAGAATAAAGCGGATGCGGTGATCATCTTCGCTGGCATTCTGCGGTGCCACGGTTGCGCCGATCTTCCAGCACGCAAAATAGACGAGCAATGTATCGGGATGATTATAGGCCAGGGTCGCGATCCGCTCGCCGCGCCGCACGCCATACCGGCTCACCAGCAGATTCGCCATGCGATTGACGAGGTGGTCGAACTCGGCATAGCTATAGGCGGCACGCCCGCCATCATCGTCGAGGAAGATCAGAAATGGCCGCTGTGGCGTGCGGCGCGCATGGGTTTCGAGTGCATCACCCAGGCTTGCATACGGCACCAGATAGGTATCGGGCGGCAGGCCACGCAAGGTGCGGGCACGCAGGATCTGCATCATCGTCTGCGTTTCGTCAGCCGGTTCCATCAGCACCTCCGCGTCTGTGCAACGATTCCATGCATATTGTAACGTTCTTTTTGCCTGGTCTGTGGCATTACAACGAAGTGCAATATCGTTGATCGCCGGGATCGCGCGCAGCTTGCGCGCATGCGGGCGGGACGCCCGCGCTCCCAGCACGCACATACTCAATGGTTCTGCACTTCGCTATAGCGCCACACCACATACCAGCACCCTATCAGCCGGCTTTCAGATGCTTCTCAGCCACTCGTCCCTGTTTCTTAATGCTGCAACGTTGATACGAATAGGCGCAACAGGTATGATTCCGGTGGTAGATTACTCATGCGGATCTGGAGTCTTCTCATGTCTCTTTCACGACGCAAGTTTCTTGGCAGCTGTAGTGCGGCTCTTGCCCTTGCGGCAAGTGGTGCACTGAT
>CALLZL010000149.1 GCA_937859575.1 uncultured Chloroflexota bacterium | reverse complement strand
GCGCCGGTGGGTCGGGGTGGGGCGGGGGCACGCGGGCCGCGGACATACCCTTCGGTTCGCGCCGCCCACCGCCGATGTCGTCGATCATGCCGTAACCGAAATCGACCTGCATCCGCGCCGGGGCACTACCGGCCGGCAGTGCCAGCCGACCGAGCAACGGATCAACGGCGACTGCAATCGGCAGATCAACCGGATCGCCGGCGGTGTCGATATAGCGGCGCGTCGCGGCCGGCAACCGCCAATCGCTCAGATCGCAGATCTGGATCTCGGCCGGCGGAATCGGCCGTTCGTCGATCTGTACGGCGAGTACTGGTTGCAGACCGAAGAAGATCGCTGCCTCAGCCAGTTCACGTGCCGAGCTTCCACCGGCCAGCGCATGGCGGCGCTGTTCGAGTTCGACGGCAAGTGGCCGCCGGCGCAAGATACCCGGCACATCCGCTTCAGTGGCCAGCAGTTCAATCGACATATCGGCGCTCATCAGGTTGAAGAGCGGTGTATCAATACCGAGTGGGCTGAAGTGGTAACGCCCATCGGCCGGCTCCGCCATGGCCCGTGCATCACCCTGGCGTACCGCATAGCTCTGCAGTCGCCAGAGGAAGATCGCCAGATTGGGGATGTTATAGCGACCACGACCGAGTGCATCGCCTGCTCGAACGGACCGCCAAGCCGTTCGAGTGCATCGACATCACGCAGATCAGGGGTTGCCCGGCAGTGCGGGCGCCGATGATTCAGATGTTGGGTAGCGATCAGTTGCTCGAAGCACTCCACCACCCGCACCGGCCAGCCGGTCACATCACGAGCCAACTGTTCGACCACTGCTGCCGTACCTTTACGGCGGCGGCGGGCGATCGTATTAGCGACATACGCCCGCCCACCAAGCAGACCGATCTCGTGGATCGGTTGTACCGCCAGCAGATCGCCAATATACGGCACCACCCACTCGGCACTCGTCTCGATAAAGGCATCTTCGTAAAGCTGCTCGATATCAGCTTCAATAGCTGCCAGTTCGGTTTCGATCAGTGCCAACAGGCCGCGCAACATCCGGCCATGTTCGGCATCACGGGCCCGATAGATGGCCGGCAACAGGTTATAAAGCCGCTCGGCAGAGCTGGTCATGGTGTAATCTCCTGCAGGACAACGCCCATTGGGTCGATCAGCAGCAATTCGGCCGGCAGAATGGTGCTGCCGACACGCCGGGCGATTTCCGCGCCCAGGACAACCGGCAGACCGCTACTGCCCGGAGCCAACGCCAGCATATCGAGATCGACCATCTCGACTCCGGCAACTCCCTGGATGACGGCAATCACTTCGGCACTGGTAACCTGCTGGCCAAATCCACGCTGTGTAAAGCCAAAGGCCACTTGCAGTGCCTGGCGTACCGCCGTATCGACCGCTTCAAACAGCAGCCGGCGATCGATGCGCAACCCGGCACGCAGGGTAAAACGCCGCAAGGCAAACGTATCGACCACCAC
Organism: uncultured Chloroflexota bacterium; assembly: GCA_937859575.1. Lineage (GTDB taxonomy): Bacteria > Chloroflexota > Chloroflexia > Chloroflexales > Roseiflexaceae > CALLZL01. Next base: position 6,837 of record CALLZL010000149.1, on the reverse strand, counting down.
CGGCTGCAGTGGATCGCGCGCACGCTCGATCGCCGCTACCAGGTTCGTGCGCAGTGGATCAGCCGCCGCGATCGGCTTGCCCGAAGCACTGGCGATCGTGAGGTGAATCATGCGGTTTGCCCCATTCCAGAGCGTGATCGCCTGCGCCTTACCAATACCGGGGAAGCCACGGGCAAAATCTTCATAGTCACGCAACGATACGATCCGCCCCATTGTCAGCACGGTGAGCGGCGCATTGATCCTGGCATCTTCAAGGTGTTCCGGATCTTCAGCACCGGTTGCCGCCAATGGGTTCGTGACGGCGCGCACTCCGGCGGGGCGGCTCTTGAGCAACGATAGGCTTGTGGCAGCAACTTCACCGGCAGATCCGATACCGCTACGATAGACCACGCGAACATTTTCGTTGCCGCTCGGCAGGCGCGCCCCACGCAGGCCGTCGCCGAAGGTTACACGACTGGTACCATCGTCATCGATCCGCACGGTGTAGTGTTCATCACGTGGGCCAAGGCGATAGAGTGATACTGCTTCCTCCCACCGTACCCCATCGACGCGCAGCGTCAGACTACTCGCGATCCCGGCAGGTGTCGCAGCCGAGGTGTACGTCAATGGTGGCCGCCTCAGCAGGAAGTGCTGGTTGGCGCGTGTTGCGTCGCCGCTGCCGAGCACCTCGTGTATTGTTTCGCCGTGGGTTGCAGCGACGACATTGAGATTGATCGTGACACTTGCGGCATCATAGATACCATTGAGTGGTTGATCGAATTCGAGGGTTGTAAGGCTGATACCCGCCGACAAGTTTGTATGCAAGACGCGGGCAACCGTGCGCAACTCACTCACAAACGGGTCGCTCTTCTCGGTCGGACGTGGCACAATCGCGCCGCCCGGCGCTTCGAGGCTCCCATGCAGCCCGCTGATGGTGCGCAACTGCCAACGCTGCCGGCCGGCCGGGCGCGCCGCCGGTGCCCCAATCGTCGAGAGCAACTCGCCACGGTCGATCTCAATCTGTTCACCGGGCGCATCGATCGTCAGCCACAACCCATCGGCGGCCACCAGGGCGCGCAATAGCCGGCCACTGATCGCAGCACGCCGGCCGACCTGCACTCCACTGACCGTCCGATCAAGCACGACCTGTAGCCCACTGACCGGCCGGTCGAGTGGGGTTTCCGCCAGTTGCAGTTCATCACTTTCACCAAACACACTCGTTTCACGAACCAGGGTTGCAAAGGGTGCCAGGCTCGCACCACTGAGTGTCATCCTGCTCAGCTTGCCGGTCAGGGTAAACTCTGCACGCGACGCCTCGACAACCGCGCCGACACGGAACAACTCCTGGCGACCAGGCGTGGCAAACACCAGCCAGCTGCCAGGCACAATCGAAGGGTACTCGCGATCAAGATCGATCGTGTCGGGGGTTTTGATCGGCCGCCGCCAGCGATCGCCGGCGAGTTGCATGCGATCACGGCGCGCCTCTTCGACGGCGGCAATCACCCGCGATCGGACATCCACAGCACCGGCGATCCCGTGATCGCCAAGCAGCAGATCGACACCGACTATTGCGGCGGCGACCGGCGCGCCATACAGTGGATTCGATAGCACCGTTGCCACCGCTGCAGCCTCGGGGCCGTAGCGCACCAGCATTTCGGCGGCTTCGGCAGCCGCCAGGGCTGCCGTCGCGACATCGTCGACGGTCGGCGGGATCGGCGCACCGAGCACTCCCTGTACCACCGTGTCGACAATCTGGGTGGCGATAGTGGCACCGAGCGCTTCACCGGCAGCACCGGCGACATCAACCGGCGCAGCGCTGAGTGCCGCCAGGGTATTCCCTAGCTCATCAAGCCCGGCGATCTCTCCTAGATCAAGGGCGGCGCCAAGTTCGAGCGCTGCCTGCTGTACCCGCTCGGCCATGCTGCCGGCACTAGCTATCTGCGACTCGATATCGATTGCGCCGACCGTATCGGCCAGGGTTCCGGCTGCGTTTCCCAACACTGCCACACCGCTGCTCGGGTTCAGCAGCTGGCGTAGGGTCGAAAACATGACCGGAATTTCGGTAAGTGACGCCGGCCGGAACGTACCATCGTCATTGGTTGGTTGAGCCGGTTGGCCCGGAAGATTGAGTGTCGCCAGGGTTGTAGCAAGCTGGCGTGCGGTATAGCCGGCAGCATTCAGCCGCTCGATGGTCGCACCAAGCTCACTGAAGGCATCGGCACTCAACCCACCGAGCGTCGTCGTCACACTATGAAACGCTTCGCCGATTCGTTCGCCGGCGCGACTGGTCAGATTCTGCACGACCCGACTTGAAGCACCGGCAACGGCCATCATCTGTGAAGCAGCATGCCCGACACGCTCACTGGCACGGCGAGTCGTCAGGCCGAGTTGTGCTTCGGCGGCATGGCGGGCGGCAGCCGCAACCACCTCAGGTGTTGCACGGATGCGGTGCGGGTCGTCGCCGGCACTCCAGAGACCATTGCCGCTGCCGGGAGCATAGATCCGGTAGTCGGGCCATTCGGCACGCTCATCGGCCGTCAGATCAGCAGGATCACGCAGGCCGAGGTACGTCGCCTTGGCTTCGTCCGGCAGGCTTACCCAATCGGGCGCGTTGTGGCCAAAGATCGCGGCCCGCTGACGCAGGGCATACACCTTTGTCTGGCCGGCATCGAGCGGGGCGCTGGTACGCGGGGGTAGCTGCCACAGGCCACCCTCCCAGGCGACACGGGTGCGGCCGGCGGCAGCATCGGCGGCGACCTCTCGCACACGACGGGTATCCCAACGGCCGGCGACACCGACGAACAGCACGAGATCGCCGGGGCGCAAATTGGTGGCGGTGCCGGCCAGGTAGATCTGAGTATCACCCCGTTGCGGCGGGCGACGCTCAGTGAGCTGTGGGCGCAATGCATTCCATGCCGCGTAGGCCGTAAGTGTGCTGCTCGTCTCGAAGATCTGTGGCAGTTCGCCGGGTGGCGGAATACTCTGCACCTGCGTGCCGGTGGGGATCTCGGCCAGTTGCGGGGCACCCGGTGCATCCTCGACCACAAACGCCAATTCGGTCGCAGCCGCTACTCCCGGTTTCAGTTCATACCCGATCGAACGTGCCAGTTCGAGCACCGAGCGGCGTTCGACGGCAGTACGCAAATAATGCTCATTGGCGATCCGCTCCTGGTAGAAGGTCAGCACATCCGCTGTAACGGCCCAGGCATCGAGCAGCGCAATCGCCGGATCGTCACTTGCGCGTGTTGCAAGGCCGGCCAATGGCTGACGCACCGCGTCCCCGGCTTCGGCCGGCACCTCCTGGCGATACATGCGCGCCAGCATGCGGCGCAGGAAGCCGCTGTAGGTTGCAATGCGATAATCGATCGCCGGCAGGCCGGCGCGATTGAGGTGGGTTGAATGTGGCGGCGGAGTCGCATCACAACAGCCGCAGCGGCAGGTAGGATCGTGCTCGCTCATGCGCCGCCCTCCATCAAAAAGTCGATCCGTCCGTTCTCGGGGGCGTTCGGATCATTATCAAGCCGTGCTACTTCGCGCCGGCCCATGGTAATTTCGCCGGCGGCCAGTTCAGCATGCGCCGGTCGCCCCAGGCGGCGAAACCGGTTCGGCTTCGGTGGCGTATCGTCAACATCCACCCACTGTACACCGGGAGTTGCCATCACACCGGCAATGATCCGGCTCAGATAAACCGGCTGGCCAAAGGTGAAATTGTCGGGATGAAAGAAGCCGCGCCGGTTGCCGGGCAGCATCCGGTTACTGAAGAATGCCAGCAGTGCCTGCCGTACCGCACTGCGTAAATAGCCCGATTTGACACAGACGGTCATGACGATTTCGAGCGGCACGAAGATCGGCAGATCAACCTCGAGGTCATGCCCCATAAGGCGGAATGGTTCGACATGACGGCGCAGATCGGCAATAAATGGTGCATCAACCACGTGCCCCTGCTGCCGGTCGATACTCAAATACATCGTATGCCAGCTACCGGTCCAGCGGCGGGTCGCAACCGCCCGGCCAACCTGCGACTGCTGATCGGCAACTGCAGCATAATCGGCTTCGGTGATCGCACGCCGCTGGACGCGGAATGCCTCGGGGGCATAGAGGCGCACCTGTTCACTCGGTTCCGGTTCGCGGCCGCCACTCGCGGCAAGCGGGTTGCGCACACTACTGACACCACTGATACCGACAACATGTGCCAGGGCATCGGCACCGATATTGCCGGCCGTTCCGTTGCCAATACGATAGATCGCCAGCAATGCACCGGCCGGCCGCCGGCCGTAGCGGCCATCGCCAAAACGCAGAAAGGTGCGCCCATCGGCCTCGGTTTCGACAACAAAGGTGCGGGCGAAACGTGAGCTCCCAAGCAGATCGGGCTGCGGCAGCCACATCGGGCCAGTCGGGCCATCCTGGCGCAGCCGGATCGCCGGTAGATCCTGACCATCTGCCGCATGCAGGGCGCTGGTTGCGGCAGCGGCGGCATCGAAGAGCTGCATACGCCCCCGGCGGCCCGCCACACGCCCTTGGCGACTGAGTGGTGCGAGAGAAAGCCATGGCCGGTAGCGCTGTGTATCACCAACCGCAGGAAGTTGCTCGACAATCGTGGCACCATGATCTGCCAGCACCAGATTGCCGCGTGCCACACTCACCGGCTGCTTATGACCGGGTATGTCGTCGTCTTCCACCAGATCCAGGCAGAGCGGAAACGGCAGAGCATCGGCGACATCCCAGGTGATTTCGGCGATCTGTAGCCGTGGCCCGAGTGGATTGGTCGGATCATCGGGGTCATCGGCAAACAGCGGATCTTCGGTGAAACGCACACTCGTCAGCCGCACCACATGGCGGTGCGCCGGATCGGCATCGGCCGTTCGCCCGCTTGCAGCACCCCGCACTTCTTCAAACAGCAGGCAATCACCGGCGGCCAACTGCTGCAGCCGGTTGGCGGTATTGCGCAGTGTCGCACGGGTGGCACCCTGCGGCAGGCAGCACTGTTCATCACCCCAGGTGTACAATACGATCTGGTTGTGAGCGGCATACAGACGCAGATCGTGCATGGTTTCGAACGCGGTTGGGCGTTCCTCCGCGATCTGCTCGATATCAGCCGTGGTGATACTGCCGGCCGCGAGGCGCGTCTTCGTCAACAGCAATGTGCCGGGCCGATCGGCCTGCGGGTCGGGGCCGGGCAGCAACGCGCCATCAGCGGCGGCCTGCACCTCAAGCACAACCCAAGCACGGGCATTGCGCCCTTCACCGAGCGGGTAATCAAGCAGCCGTGCATGGCGTCGTAGCGACACCCGGCGGCGAGCCGTGCCAAGATACGCCTCGGTGGCGGCGGCATCTTGCTGATAGCTGAGTTGATCGGCAGCATATGCCAGTACTTCGACAAGCGCGACCATCTGATCGGCCGGATTACGTTCATGCCAGGCCGGTAATGTCAATGCCATACGGTCGAGCATCAATCGACGGAAACTCGCATAATCGCGTGCCAGGTAATCGATATGCGGTGCGGGGAGTTCTTGCGGCGTGCACTCGTGCGGCACAACACAATCGAACTCACTCGGGCAGCCAACCTTGAACGAAAACTCGACCGCCGCAAGCAATGGATCGAAACCAGGTGGGGTCTGTGGCAGATCAGGTGCAACCACCAGCCGCAACCGGTAGGTCGAAGCATCGCCACGCAGATTCACCGGCACCTGCAGCGTGTGGTCGGCAGCGACGAGTGGATCGACGGCGCGAATACCACTGACCCGCACACCACCTTCGATCTGCAGATTGGCGGCGCTAAGCGGTGCTACCGCCGGTACGCCGCCCGGTTGGCCGGGGAGCGGGTGGAGAAACACCACTGTGAGCATCAACTGATCATCCGACACCTCAAGATAGTCGATACCATTGTGTACCGGCTGATCGGCGGCATCGCGTGCATTCAGCACCGCCCGCCGCCGGCCCGGTGTTCCACATACATAGCGTGTCACCATGGTCAGGCCTCTCGTACAAACTGTGCGACACGCCGTTGCTGGCTGCGGCGCACCAGATACTGCACCGCAACCCGCAACTGTGCATCATCGGCAGCAACCGTGACCGCCTCAACATGGATGACATCGCCAAGCCACTGTTGTAAGGCGCTCTGCACCAGAAACTGGGTTGCCGTCGCAAGTTCGTCGCTATTGCCGCCAAACACCAGCCGATCGAGCCCACAGCCGAAGGTTGGCCGGTTGACACGTTCGCCGGGGCTAGTGAAGAGCACCTGCTCGATCATAGCGCGGACATGCGCATCTTCGTCGCTGGTAGCCGTACGGCCACGGCTGTCGATCTGTAGTGGAAAGCGGATCTGCATGCTAGGTTCCCCTTACTCGCGTCTGGGTCGTCACGACATTCGGTGCGCCCTGTGGGATCTGCTCGGCGCTCTGACAGATACCGCTGCTGCTCTGCAGCAGTGCCGGTGTACCGCCCAGCCGCACGCGTGTCGCGGATGTCACCCAACGGATGGTGGTGCACGGCTGCGGTTTGCCGTTGGGCAGCGTCAGCGGGCAACCAGCCACCGTCGTGCTGTCGCTCACCACCGCCAGTAGCCGGCCATCGGCCCGCACGCGTGTCTGTGATGGCGTGATTGATGCTGAACCGGCATGGCTACACAGGATCGTGGCATCTATCTGGATGAGCGGTGTTGCCATGGTCTATATCACCTCCAGGGCACCGTCATTCAGCGAGATCTGCGGGCCGCTGAGCTTAATGGTTGCGCCCTGGCCGTTGCTTATCTCGATTCCGGCGGTATCAAAAGTCATCTTTGCACCACTGCTGGTTTCGATCATGATCCCTCCCGCACCCGGCAGGTCGTTGATCGTAGTCGTGCCGATCTCGGTTTTG
>CALLZL010000148.1 GCA_937859575.1 uncultured Chloroflexota bacterium | reverse complement strand
GGCATTCGCCGTCACCACTGTTGTACCAATATAGGTCTGCCCTTCACCATAGCCTGTGGCGTCACAACTTATGCTGGCGTAGGCGTCGATCGTGTAAGTAACACCGGCTTGGCTGCTGAGCGCGCCAAGGATTCCAACCCCTTCTGCGCCGAAGTCGGTTGTCTGTAGTACGACCGGTGCATTCTGCAAGTTGTTGGGGCCGATATCGCCATCACCGATATCATTGGCGTTCACGCCATCACCGTTCAGATCGATCCCTAGACCGCCGTTATTGAAGATGCTGTTGCCACGCACCTGGTTGTTGTTCGCATCATCGCCGTCGATGACGACACCAGTGCCGCTATTGCCCGAGATGAAGTTGCACTCGATGGTGTTATTGCTACTATTCGCCAGCTGAATGCCATTGGAGAATCGAGTAATGACCAGACCGCGCACGATGCTGCCGGCCGTACCGAAGCCGAAACTCAAAGCATCACCGATACCTGCATTTGTGCCATCAAGTTCGATCTGCAGCACCGGTGGCCACGCAGCACAACTTGCCCCCGACTGCGTCAGGCCGTCGATGGTCAACTGCCCGGTAATGCCGGGCAACACACTGGCCGGTGCAATGGTATGCATACCGGCACCAGGGATGTTGAAGTTGATCGTATTCGCCCCGATCTGTGCATTGGCGGCGGTGATCGCTTCGCGCAGCGTACATTCAGCTACGCTGCACCCACCAGCACCCGGATCGGCGAAGCTGTTCACGGTAAAAATCGGGCCGGTTTGTGCCGGATCACCAATGGCGGTGACCACCGGCGAGAAGAGCGAAGTATTGCCATTGGCATCGGTCGCAGTGGCAACGATCGGATCGCCATTGCTGACGCCAAACGCCACCACATTATTGACCACGACGCTCGACGAACCGGGCGCGGCGATCGTACCACGTCCCAGGTAGATCCGACCCTGGCCGCTTACCGCACTGTCTGCCTCATAGATATCGATCGCAATCGGGTAGGCGCTATTGACGATTGTTGAGTCGATGCTGTAGTTCACGGTCATGTCGCTGCCGACAATCGTCGCACTGCTGATAATCGGGGTGTTCTGGCCCATGTTTGCGACCTGCGCCGTGAGACTGCTATCGGGGTCGCCAGCGTCATTCGTGGACAGACTGAGATACATGCCGCTGGTATTGTTGTAGAAACTGTTGCCAACAATCGGCGTACGATAGCCTGAGAACATCGTCACCGGGCTGCTATTGTTGGCGATAATGTTGCCCTCACCCGCATTCGGGCCACCGAGGGTGGTATTGGAGGCATAGTTGCGCACAACGAAACCGTACGAACTGTTGCCCACTGCGGTCACACCGTCGCTCGCCACGCCAATATAGTTACCCTGGATGACCGTGCCGGTCACGCCGGGAGTCAGTACATCGATGCCGCTCCCCCAGAGTGCGATACCTTCGCCATTACCAGAGACAATATTGCGCGCCGCCGGATTTGACCCACCGATGATCGTGCCGGTCGAGTTGTTCTGAATACGGATACCGACACCATTTGCAAGAGGAGCTGTGCCACCGGCATTCGTGCCGAAATAGTTACCTGCGATAGTCGCATTCGTCGCGCTCGAAATCAGCATGCCGTTAGTGGTGAAACGATTGATCACCAGACCCTGCACCGTCACATCCAAACCGGTGACACTCAGGCCATTACTCACGGTGTTGCCGCCAGAGATCTCGATCAGCAGCACTGCGTCGCTGCCGCTCGCCAGTGTATTGGCGGCAGCACCGGGTTGGGTGTAGCCATCGATCATGAGCGATCCGGTAAGTGTGGGTAGATTTGAACCAACCAGGATCGTCTGCACACCACCCCCGGGGATATTAAAGGTGATGGTATCTAGCCCAGGCAAGGCATTGGCCTCCTGAATTGCCGCGCGCAATGTGCACTGGCCGGGAATTGCCGTCTCACAGATGCCGTCACCGGGGTTGGCATCCGTACCATCGGCGGTGCTGTTAACGACCAGGGCCTCTAGCTCAAATGAGCCAATATCACAGGCCGTGCCCTGCGGGCGGTCGACGCCACGCTGGTCGGTGTCCGGGCAGACCAATCCGCCGGCGTCGATCGCTGGGCTTGTATCGCTGAGAGCATGGGTCGACGTGGGGCCACCGTTATTCGCCAGGTTGCCAACGCCCAGATTTGCTGTGGCGATCTGCAGATCGCCGGTTGCGACAAACCCCGCGAACGATCCGCCAGAATCGACCGTGATACCACTACCGGCCTGATTGGGTGCACCAAGCGAATCAGTCAGGTTATAGCCCAGCGATGTCAGTGTCGGGCCCGATAACCAGAGATTGCCGAGGTTGGGTGGCGTATCACCATCATAGTTGCGGGCAAGGATAGTGCCTCTCATCGTCATGGTGGAGCTTCCACCTGTCCAGAAGATTCCGCCCCGCTGATTAGTAACCCCACTTGATTGGGTATTATCAACGATGGTGCTATATTCAATAGTCAGCGTGCCCGAACCCGCCAATCCGCCGCCGCCGGCCCAGACCGTTCGATTCACGCTCACGGCACTATTGCGGAGAGTCAGCGTTCCCGTACTCCGAATGCCGCCCGCACTATTACCGCTGGTATTATTCCAGATCACGCTTGAGTCAATCAGTGCCGTTCCTGTATTGTCTATGGCACCGCCATCAAAGGCATCGTTCGTATTCAGATCAACCTGATCTACTGTCACATCGCCGGCATTTGCAATACCGCCGCCACTATTCACTCCGCGTCCATGGCGGATCGTCACATCCCTGAAGATCACGGATGCGCCGGCCAACACCTCAAACACCCGGTCGATGCCATTATTGGATGCCGTACCGGCCTGGATGATCGTCGTTGCCGCACCAGCTCCGGTAAGAACCAATGACCCGGTAATATCGAGGTCGCCGGTAGCGGCTGCATCTTCGCCTGCGCCCGCAATCGTCAGGGTATAGGTTCCCGCCGGCAATGTAATAGTATCTGCACCAACCAGTGCATTGGCCTCCTGGATCGCCGCACGCAACGTACACTGGCCGGGAGTTGCCGTCTCACAGATGCCGTCGCCGGGGTTGGCATCCGTACCATCAGCGGTACTGTTAACGATGAGGCTAATGGCGAAGGCCGATTGTGGTGCAATGAGAAGTTGTGCCAGAACCATCCAGATCACAAGGAAAAGCCGTGTGATCACCCACATATTCCCACCCCGACGACTCAGCATACGTTCTGTCATTATCGTGACTCCTCGCCCACCAGCACGATGAAATAATCGTGCGCATTCGCACACAACCAGACACTAGCCGGATCGTACAATGTCTGCCCAACGGCGTTCATATACCGGCAGGTGTGTTGGATGCGATCCCGATTCCCGGCTCCAGCGGCGCTTCACGGAGTTCGCGCAGCGACTGCTGATCGAGGCCGGCGAAACGCGGCAGATCAAGCATGTTCATTCGCACCATCCGCTCAGTCATCTTCGAGAGGAAGAGGCGATTCAGCTCCGGTTTCGCCATCATCTGTCGCAAGGTTGTCGAGGGGATCTGCAGAATTACCGACGGTTCCTCGGCGACGACATTGGCAGTGCGCGGCGCGCCGGTGAGCGCCGCGATCTCACCAAAGAAGTCGCCCGGGCTCAGCGTTTCGAGTGGGCGATACCCGCCCTCCTCATCCCAACCAGCTACTGCTCGCCCCTCGATAATAAAAAATGCTGCGGTGCTGGCCTCGCCCCGCCGGACAACCACCGCACCGGCGGGGGCATCGCTTACAAGCGCATGAGCGGCGAGATCGCGAATGTCGTTGCTGCTCAAGCTTGCCAGCGCCGGAACATGACCAACGAGGCGCTCGAAGTCGGCAGGAAGCGCAGCACGGGCAAGGCCAAGCCCCGGCGCGGCACGCACGCCACGCAGCAGGCTGACTGCACGCCGCCACTCGGCCCCCGGCTGGCCGATACCGGGCAGGAAGAGTGCCATCAAGCCAGGCACCAGCACCAGCACACCGCTCAGCAGCATCATGATGCGGACATCAATGATGTCGGCGAGCCCGGCGGCCCCCATACCAACGAGGAAGATAACATCGCGCACAACGATGAAGCTACTTGATACACGGCCGCGCAATTCGCGCGGTGTGTTGCGCTGGAAGAGTAATTGGCGGGCAATACTGTACGGCGCATTCAGAAAGCCTGAGAGCATGACTAATCCGATCGCCAGCGGGATCGAGGTGGTGAGCGCATAGGCCACGCCGATTGCCCCCATCGAGAGCAGGCTGATCGCGAGCCACTGCCCTTCGCGCAGGCGTTCTGCCAGCTTTGCCATCGCAAAACTACCGGCGACGAAACCGACCGAGGTGAGTGCCTCTTGCAGCCCATACTCAAATTCATTCGCGCCGAGCGCATTGATCGCAAACGGCAGCAGCAGCACATTCCACATCCCAAATGAGAAACCGACCAGCACCCCGGTGATCAGCAGCGAGCGCAGCACCGGATGCCCATAGAGAAAGCTTGCGCCGGTGCGTAGGTTCTCGACAATCGCCGCGATAGTGGTCTCTTCTTCGGTTGCATTCTTCGACAAACGTACTAGAAGAATACAGAACCCTGAGATGACGAAGGTGATTGCGTCGATATAGAAGGCCCACTCGATCGAGATCTGCGATGCGATCAGGCCGGCAGCGGCAAACCCGATAGCCGTGGAACCGAATGAACTGATCGCCATCATGGAGTTGGCGGCGGCGAGTTCCTCATCGCTCGCTACTTCCGGTAGCACACTCTCGTGTGCCGAATCATAGAACGGATTGATCGCACTGGCGATCAGCACAATCACATACAGCCAGATGATGTCAAAACCGACGAGCAGCGGTATCAGCCCGATCAGCACGGCACGAATGAACTCCGATGCAATCATGATGCGCCGGCGATCGTAGCGGTCGACAATCACCCCCGCAATCAAGCCGACGAAGATCGTCGGGATTGCCGTAACCATCAGCATAAGGCCGACACTCAGCGCAGAGCCGGTGAGGCGGAAGATCAGAATACCGGCGGCGAGTGATGTCAGCGCATTGCCGATCGTCGAGACAAACTGGCCGATCCAGAGAAGGGTGAAATTTCGCTTGCGGAAGACGGCAAAAGGCGAGGGTTGCTGCGGCTGGCCAATACCGGTCATCGATAGCTCCTGTTCAGGTAGTCGCTGCTCCTGAGAATGCACGGACACGACCGCAGCCTCACGGGTCGGTCGCTTTTTGTAGCATTGCGCTGATCGAGTAGAAACACATCCTAACAGTACAGCGTGATTCCAGCGTGAAAATGCATAAAACTTCTGTCACCCGATTGGGGTATACTATGGCAAATCCGCTTCGCAATCTGTAGTCTCGAGCTCATGCAGGTGACAGTGTGTTGCGCCTCTGCTTGTTTGGCGATCCCGAGATCTATTATGGTGGAGCACCGGTTGCGAGTTTGCACTCGCTGAAGAGCCGGGCGCTGCTCTACTACCTGGCGATGACTGGGCGTCCGCAGCCGCGTCTTGCATTGGCCGGGTTATTCTGGGGCGAAAAGCGCGACAATCAGGCGTTGGTGAGCTTGCGTCAGGCGTTGCACCAACTGCGCATAGTGCTGCCCGATTGTATCGACACCAACCGTACATATGCTGCCATCAATCCAGCTCAACTGCTCGAAATCGACGCACTCGTGTTTGCTGAGCATGCAATCGCCGGGTTGGCGGGCGATCTGACTGCACTGCGTGCAGCAGCCGATGCTTATCGTGGTGACTTTCTGGCCAATCTGTATGTGAATGATGCCCCCGACTTCGAGGTGTGGGTGTTGCAGGAACGCGAATCGCTGCGTGGTCTTGCCTTCCAATGTTTACGCAAGCTGGCGGCCCACGCAGTGGCGCATCGTATGATCGCAGCCGGCCTTGGGTATGCGCGCCGGCTGCTGGCACTCGATCCATTACTCGAAGATACTCACCGGCAGCTCATGCAGTTGCTCGCCTGGGATGGGCAGATCAGTGCGGCATTAGATCAGTATGATCGCTGCCGCAGGATCCTGGATGATGAACTGAGTATGACGCCAAGCGCCGAGACGACTGCACTCTATAAGCGAATCCGCTCGGTGGCGCTCACCCAAACAGAGCAGCCTGCGCCGCCGGAGTTGCATGCCCCATTGCAGCCGGCTCACTACCATCATCTTCCCAGACGGACAACGAGCTTTGTTGATCGCAAGCGCGAGATCGCCGAGCTATTGCGGCTATTACGACCGCTGCCGGTATCGGGCCCGGCACATGTGCGCCTTGTGACACTTGTTGGTTCCGGCGGTGTGGGCAAAACCCGGCTATCGACCGAAGCAGCCAGCCTCCTGGCGGCAGAATTCTCCGATGGAATTGTGCTGGTCGAACTGGCGACCCTTGCTGATCAACGGCAACTGCCGATCGTGATTGCTGCTGCGTTGGGCATGCCGATCCAGGCTCGGCTGCCACTGCCGGATCAACTGGTGGCATACCTGCGCGACAAACACCTGCTCCTGTTGCTCGACAGCTGCGAACATCTGATCGACGACACAGCACAGATCGTCGATATGTTGCTACGTGCCGCGCCTGATCTGAAGATCCTGGCAACCAGCCGCGAAGCTCTGCTGGTCGAGGGCGAAATGCGCTACCCGGTGTTGCCGCTTGTCACGCCCGACCCGTTACAGATCGTCAATTCCGAACAGCTGATGAGTTATGCGTCGGTACGCCTCCTGTGCGACCGGATCACTGCTGTGCAGCCTGACTTCGCAATCACCGATTCGCTTGTGCTACCGATAGCACAGATCTGCCAGCAACTCGACGGGCTGCCGCTAGCGATTGAGTTGGCTGCGGCGCGTGCTGATTCTCTCTCGATCGCGCAGATCGCCGCCCGGGTGGATGATCTCTTTCCCCGGCCGGCACACAACCTCGGTGGGCAGGATACACGTCACCAGTCGCTCGATGCACTCATTGAGTGGAGCACCGCACGACTATCGGCCGCTGAGTGCCTCTTGTTCTTTCGGTTGGCGGTGTTTGCCGGGGGCTGGACGATTGATGCCTGTGAGGCGATTTGTGCCGATACCGCCGCTGGTGGGATTGAGCAGCCGCTGGTACTGACCCTGCTGATGAGCCTGGTAGATACATCGCTGGTTCTGCTTGATGCCGACACAGCCGTACCACGCTACCGGTTGCTCGAAACAGTACGCCGGTATGCAGCCAAGCAATTACGTGCGGCGGGTGAAGAGCAGGCGCTGCACCAGCGTCATCTACACTTTTATTGCGCGCAGTCGGAAGTCGCCGCGTCACACCAGATCACACCGAACCACCAGCAATGGTTGGAATGGCTGGAGACTGAGTGTGCCAATCTGCAACAGGCGCTCATCTGGGCTCGCCATGCGGATCCGGCAACGGCGCTGCGCATGGCGCAGGCGCTTGCCGATCTGCGCCATGCGCAGCCCCCCCTGGATGAACACGGTATTCCGCTCCAGCAGGTGATCGACGAAACGCTGGCATGGCTGACCAACACCTCGCAGTCGCATATCGGCACACCCTCCAGCATACGCCAGTTGCCCGTGCAACTGACAACCTTTATCGATCGCCCGACCGAACTTGCAGAGATCCAGCGGCTCATGCAGCAGTCGCGTATCATCACCCTGACCGGCCCTGGTGGTGTTGGCAAGACGCGCCTGGCACTGCATGCGGCGGCGCAGCTCCGGGATCAATTCGCCGATGGCGTATGCTTCGTCGACTTCACGGCACTGACTGATCCGGCCCTGGTGCCGCAGACGGTTATGGCGGCGCTTGGGTTGCGTGTGCAGCCGGGCAGATCCGTGGATGATACCCTGTGCGACTATCTTGCCGGACGGAGTTTACTACTGTTACTCGATAATTGTGAGCATCTGTTGTCGGCGTGTGAGGCGCTTGTGACACAGTTGCTTGCAGTGGCACCCGCGCTGCATGTGCTTGCCACTTCACGCCAGGCGATTAAACACCCTGCAGCGCGGCGTGCGGTTATTCCGCCGCTCGTCGTACCCGACCCACGACAGCAGCAGTCGCTTGCCGTACTGATGAACTACAGTGTCATTCAGTTGTTCCTCGATCGCGCAACGGCAGTGCAGCCCATGTTCCAGCTGACCGAGGCAACTGCTGCGGCAATTGTACGAATCTGTCACCACCTTGACGGCCTGCCGTTGGCGATCGAATTGGCGGCGGCGCGCATCAGTTCACTACCGATCGATCTGATCGCAGATCGCCTGAGCGCTCGACTGCAGCTTCTGACGAATGGCAGGCGCGGAACGCCCCCCCACCATCAGAG
>CALLZL010000147.1 GCA_937859575.1 uncultured Chloroflexota bacterium | reverse complement strand
CGAATCCACCCGCCGCTACCAGTCCACCCCCGGTTGCCTCTCGGCTTCCGGGGGTTTGGTGATTCATAGAGTAATACTGAAGCACCGATATTGCTATCGTAAGGCTACAAGATACACGTGAAACCCATGTTGTATGAATATGAAGCGGAAGTGCTTGGCGGGCTTGAGGCATTTGCTGCCGAAGAACTGTACGCGTTGCATGCCGAGATCCTTTTCAGCGGTCGTGGCGCAATTCGGTTCCGCTATACGCATCAGCCCGAAGCATTGTTACAACTCAGCACGGTGACGGCCGTGTATATGGTGCAGGAGTTTGGCGTACCACGGCCTCGGGCTCTGTTGGGGCATCAACACTTCGAACAGATCGTTGCAGCGATTACGGCTGTACGACGGCTGACGGCAGTGCAACAGTTTCGAACCTTGCGTTTGAGTGCAGCGGGTGAACATTCGCCGGTGATGCGCCGCCTGGTTGCAGATATAAGCCAGCGTACCGGCCTTGCGGCGGTTGATGATGATGGGGATCTGCTGGTGCGTGTCCGGCCAACTTCAGATCGTTCGGGATGGGAAGTGTTAGTGCGAATTTCTCCCAGACCACTATCGACGCGTGCCTGGCGAGTGTGTGATCGACCAGGCGCACCAAATGCGGCTCTGGCGGCATGCATGGTGCAACTTAGTGCACCATTTCGGGATGATGTGCTACTCAACATCGGTTGTGGATCGGGAACCTTACTGATCGAGCGCTTGCTTTATGGTTCGGCAAGGTATGCCATAGGATGTGATATCGATGATGCGGCACTTGCATGTGCCCGTGCCAATCTTGCAGCGGCCGGTGTAGCCGATCAGGTGGAGCTTGAGGCTTGGGATGCGCGGCAAATGCCGCTCCACGATGCAAGTGTGACGACCATTCTGGCTGATCTGCCATTCGGCCGACTGGTTGGATCACATAGTGAAAATATCCATCTGTACCCGGCTCTACTCGGTGAGGCTGCTCGTGTTGCGGCACCGGGCGCACTGATGGTGCTGCTGAGCCACGAGGTGCGGCTGGTTGATCAAGTGCTCGATGATCAGCGCAACCAGTGGGAGCTCCTTGAGTGCATTCGCGTGCGTTCAAGTGGAATGACACCTGGTATCTACTGTTTACGCCGGTTGGTCTGACGTTTCGGCAGCACGACGTTCGAGGGCAACCACCAGGATAGCGATGTCGGTGGGGTTGACGCCGGCCAGCCGTGAGGCCTGGCCGATAGTTGCCGGCTGGAACCGCTTCAACACCTGGCGCGCCTCATTACGCATCCCACGCACACTATCGTAATCGAAATCCTGCGGGATCCTGCGCGTCTCCATGCGCTGAATACGTTCGATCTCGCGCTGCTGTTTTTCGAAATAGCTGGCATAGCGTGCTTCGATCTCGACCTGTTCGATAACCGCCGATGTTGCTGGCGGGAGATCAAACAGCGGCTGAATTCGATGATAATCGACATCCGGCCGGCGTAGCAGATCCTCCGTACTCATTTCAATTGTGATGGTAGGCAATCCGGCAGCTTCCAGCTGGGTGTTGGTTATTGCTGATGGATAGACGCGACGTCGACGCAAATCACCGAGGATACTGGCGACTTGATGGCGTTTCTGTTCGACAGCTTCTGAGCGTACCGAGTCGATGAGGCCGAGAGTGGCGGCGAGTGGTGTGAGCCGCAGATCAGCATTATCGGATCTGTGTTGTGAGCGGGGTTTGGCCCGCGAAGTGCAGAAAACATAATGGACGT
>CALLZL010000146.1 GCA_937859575.1 uncultured Chloroflexota bacterium | reverse complement strand
TTGTCGGAGACCTGGACGGTTTCGCCGCCACGCAAAGCGACCTGGCTGCTGACAGCCCACAGTGGCGCCCGTGGGAGCCGCTACGCTACGAGCAGGGCCGCTACCGCTGGCTTTGGCGCGATCTCTATGGCCGTCCGCGCTCGCTCAAGCCCTGGGAGATGAACGAGCCACTGTGGCACAGCGAAATCATGCAGCCGGTCACGATGCCGAGCCTGGCAGCGAGCATTGCGGAGTGGGATAGGGTATGTCCGGCGCCAGGGTATTGAGCATTTCTAGGTATGAGGACTTAGAGGTATGTTAGTCTCTACATAGTTGCCCCAGATGACCGTGCGAGAGTCGAGGTCTAGCACAAAATCGTAACGGTTGCGGAAGGACTCCAGCCAGACTTCGGGCAGTGTAGACTCAGCTAGTATATATCCAGCGGGGTCAAACCAGAGCAGTTGTCTCGCACGCACAACAGGAAGTACATGCCAGCGGCGCTGTACAACATGATCGACTCGACGCCGTAGCGTGACTGTGATACGTAGTGGCGGCATCTGACGCTCCAGATCGCCCCCCAGGCGCGGCAGCGTTGCACACCAATCTCGAATCGTCACTGCACTCAGTCGCAATTCGGGTGGAGCGGTTTGTTGGAGTTGGTGATACAACACTGCTAGCTCTTCAGCATCTGGTCGCGTCTGAGCATAGCCCAAAGCCAATAGATAGGCTACGACTGGGTCGAGCGTGCCCCAAGTCAGCAACTCCTTCAACCAGTAGACAATCCATGGAAGACCTGTTTGTGGCCAACGCTCCAGCGATGGCTCACCCATATACTCGCCAAAACTATCCTCCAGAATCAAGCCGAGCACACTCCCAAGTCCCCAGTTTACACGATAGCTGAAAACCTGTGATACGTAGCGGTGCCAACTAGAGCATTCCTCTACCCGCGGCAGCCTTCGCGCAGTTCGCGGGCTTAGCCACCAAGCCAGCACTTCGGCATAGATGACGTTGCGCCGACCGGCACGCGGCGGTGGTGTAAACATTGGGATAGTACTAAGCAGATTGATCACGGTCGTGATATAGGCTAGGCGCTCGGCGGGGCTCCAATCAGCGTAGTCTTCACCGGTAGCGAGATGCTCACGCAGACGGGGGTAGGTATTAAGCATCGCAGCGCCACTCAGTGGGGCTAGTGCGGTGCGGTACAATCGCCTTCGATAAGCTCTATCCGGGTAGATCGTCTGTACCAGCGCCTGTCCGCGTCGCACAAACATTGCCGCTAAGCGGTCCTCTTCGGCAGCAGCATAACGGGCGTACGTGCGCTGCCACACACGCTGCAGCTCCTGCTCAAGATTATCGACGACTCGCTCACCGCGCTGAAGTTCTTCGACCTCGACTGCTACAGCTAGCAAGACACTGTCGAGCGTGTCTAGCGCTGTTGCCAAATTCCGCAGATCCTCAGTCACAGCTGCCGCGTGCAGATCTATCGGCGCAGTTTGCTCGAGCCAGATCAGAAACGCTTGACGGTCGCGAATCCCGCTTTCACGCTGCCAGAGCTGTTCGATGCCATTCAATAGCGATGCAAGTGCGCTAGCCGCTCGGTCCGCAGCTCCTTGCCCCCGCCGCTGAATTTCAACGATCATCTGCTGATAGCGAGTGAGGGACTGCCTAACAGCATAGGCATAAGCCTGAGGAACCGGCCCTCGCTCTAGTACGACGAGTACACGGCCTTCGGTGGTGTACCCCGGACGTCCCGCACGCCCAGCAAGATTGACAAATTCCTGAACTGGCATATTGGCGTTATAACGTCTGAGCGAGGTGATCAGAACTAGTGAAACTGGAGTGTTAATACCTTCAGTAAGCGTGCTGGTGGCAGCGACTATATGCACAATGCCACGCTCGATGACTCGGATCAGCAGGCGTGCCAGCGAACCTGGCATCTTTCCGTGATGCAAAACGATCCCATGCGTGAGAAGGCGATATTCGTAGCTATCGCGGCCAAAGTAATCTTCGCACGCACGCAGACAGGTTGCCCACAACTGCTGCGCGTCAGGCTCATCAGGTGGTTGGAAAAATGCGGGGCGCTGCACCCTAGCCCACACGTCATCCAGCAACGTGAGGAAGTCTCGTGCGTAGCGCTCTGGGTCTTCCAGAATCGATACCAGCACGGTGCGCTGCTGTTGCCCTTCGCCTGCGGCAAACTGCATCGCGGCCCACAGCACCGCCGGGATCAGCCTCAGATCGGCGCGTTGTAGCTCGAGCCACGCTGGGGCCGGCGGGGGTGAGGGAAACGGGTCGCGGATATAGGGCGAGTCGCGGAACTCAGTTGAACCGACCTGAAGCGGGGAGCCATCGAGTAGATCGTAGCGAATCTCAAACGTACGATCTGGCAGGCACTCCAGCCGACCAATAATTTGACGCGTGCTACGATACGTAACGATCTCGGCCTGCGCTGTCTCGTCGCCAGCAACCCAGGCAGCGAGCGCCTGCTCAATGCCGCCAGCGACCGCTGAAAGCGCGATCACCCGCTGCTGATTCGGGTCCATACGTGTCAGTAGTCGGGCTGTGAGCGCCTCCAACCGGAGCGCCCGGTTTTCTGCAAATTCGTGAGCGGCCAGGTGCCCCTCGTACTGCACACCGTGGGCCTCATCAATTACCACTAGCGCGAGCCTCTGTAGCAGCCGCGCACCCAGAAAGCGCAGCAGTGCTTCGCCTTTCTCATAGGTGGCAATTACTACAACCCGCTCGTTTGCGGTCAGCCAGACATCGGTTGGGCCGAAGTCTGTCCCACCATACAGCGCTGTCACTCGGATAGCGGGATTAACGAAGTGACGTACAATCCGCGCCAGCTTTGCCTCGACTTCAGCGGCCAAAGCGCGCGAC
>CALLZL010000145.1 GCA_937859575.1 uncultured Chloroflexota bacterium | reverse complement strand
GATCCGGTTTGGCGACCAGCCACGCTCAAGGTGTAAGAATTTTATCTGCGCGTCACTGAGCGTACCACCCCCGGCGAGCACTTCAGCAATCTCGGTGTCCATTGGCGAGGCGGTACGCTGGTACGCCTCGCTAGATGGCGCTGTACCAACATTGTACTCTGTACCGCGCGATCCTGCACCGGCTGCGCTGCCGACAATTCCGGTAGCTGTGCCCCGGTACGGTACAGTCTTGTCGACCTGCTGATGTGGAAGCGCTTCTGACGAAAGTGTTGACAGCATTGTACCTGCTGGCGTCGTTTCGACGACAGGATTATGGTGTGGTAGCCGCGCGATCGCCGCCTTCCGTTCCTCAACATTGAGGTAGGGGATGCTGACCGACACGACATCGCGGTAGAAGCGGGCAGTGAAGAAGCCGCGCTCGGCGAGCTCTGACGGCGGAACACCGCCACGCTCCTTGATCTCCGCGGTCGACATTCCCAGGTTGGGCTTGTCGGCGTCGCGGCTCACCTGGCCACCGGCGACAGCCAGGCCGATCTGCCGGCGCCAGCCAGTCTCCCAGTTTGAGGCGTCCTGCATCAGGATACAGTAGCGGATGCCGCCTGCCAGAGCCGATGAGAGCTCGCGGGTCAGCCAGCTCTCCAGCTCGCGGCCCAGCACCTTCTCCAGCAGTGATAGCTCGTTGATCACGACCCAGACCAGCGGTGGGCGACTCTGTGGCGGCAGCTCTTCCCACTTCGTCACACCGCGCTGCTCGAGCAGGCGCATCCGCTCGCAGCGCAGTGCCTCCAGTGCCGCGATCGCGCCGGGGATGTCTTCTTCACGGGTGATTGGCTCGCGCCAGTTGTGCGCCAGCCCGCGCCAGAGCGCCCCGTCTGGCCCCTTGCCGTCGATGCAGAAGATCCGCAGCTGTGCCGGTGTCGTACGATAGCACAGCGTCGTGGTGGTCAGGAACTCCCAGATATTCTTGCCCCAGCGGGTCATGCCCGTGACCTGGATGTTGCCCACGAAGTAGGGGCTGTCGCCGTGCAGGCTGCCGGTCACCAGATCGGCCACCCCATCCGAGTTCTGCCAACCGATCGGGATCGCGTACGGATCAGTCTCGTGATACGCCGCTACACCGCGCAGGGTTGGCCCGAAACCCGCCGGTGGGGTGCGCAGCGGCTGCGGGTGCTGGAGCAGCTTTTCGAATGCCTGGCGCTGGACTGAATCCAGTGCCTCGATGCGGTGCTGGTAGTCCTGGGTAAGCTGCGCCGCTCGATCTTCGGCCTGCCTGGCGCGCCGGCGCAACTTGAGCACCTCGTAGACCGGCCAGGCGACAACGAGCAGCGCGAAGCCGAGCCACTGGAAGAGCCCGAGGGCTTCAAGGAATGATGGTTGCATCCTGATGCCTCCTCAGCGCGCGATCTTCTGCCATTCTTCGGCAGGTATGAGGCGCGCGAGATGGCCGACATTAGTGGTTGCGATCACCACGTCGTGGCCAAAACCAATCAGCAAGGCGGCCTGGGCAGCGAGAATGACATCACCGTCAAGCGCCAGATCAGGTGCGGTAGGCATCCCCTGCTGCCGCAGTTGCGCCCAGTAGGCCGCCGCCTGAAGCATCGTCGCCGTCGTGATGGCGACATACCCAAAATCGGCTTTGAGCTGGTTGAGCCGTTCGACGCCACGCCGTTTACGCGCCCGCAGCAGCTCGCGACGCACTTCGTAATCGGCAATCTCGGCAATATGGATATGCGCCCCAGCGGTTGTTAGATGGGCCGCCCACTGACGGCACGCCAGGCTCGTCGGCGTCGGGCGTGGCTGGGACAGCAGCCCAAGCGGGCCAGCATCCAGCAGAATGATCCGGCTCATGGCTGCGTATCGCGATCCGCAAAGAGTTTGCGGTACTCGGCACGATTGGTGTCAATCGCGCGTAGCACGTCCTCCCAGGTGCCCTCGCCTTCCTCGTCCTCGTCGGCGCCATCGGTCGCATTCCACGACTCCAGCAGCCGAACGGCCTCCGCCGCCGTGCCTTGCGGCGGCACAAGCATCTCGCTTTCGGTCATCTGGGTGAGGAGTGTCTGCACGTCCGGCGCTAGGACGACAGGGGGCGGCGGTGTCGTCGACGTTTCACCCGTGAGTCGCTCAACGAGGAACTGCTCGATAATCTCATGCTCCGCCTTCCCACGCTGCCGGGCTTCAGCACGCAGGAGTTCATAGACATCTGGTGCTAACTCAATGGTAAGTGTCGTCATTGTGACCTCCTGGTGTGTCTCCCGCTGCTATCAGCGTGACGGGAGGACATACCAAACCTGTGTGTTCACCCTTCACGCGGGCCGCTCCTGCCAGGTCTCGAGCATCCCCCGATAGAACTTGCGCAGCAGCCGCTCGGAGCCAAGCGCAAAGCGAAGGTAATGGCTAACAACAGCAGCGCGTTGGGCCACCATGCCGGTACGGTCGTATTGCTCACCAGCGCGGCTAAAATCTGCCCCCAGTCTAGCACGTTCTGCGGGGTCTTGCCAACCAGCATTGGGAACCATTTTGCCGCCAGGGGAAGCAGCCCGACCAGGGTTGTGCCGGCGTCGACGAGCACACAACCGATGAGGAGCAGCAGGTACCACGGGTCGCGCCAACGGTGCCAGAGGTAGAGCTCGGCGCGTGAGAGCAGCAGATGGAAGACGAAGCCGAGCAGGCCGGTCAGCGGGGTCAGCCCCACCGGCGCGGTAACGCCGAGCACGGTGAAGATGGCGTTGCTCAGCCAGACGCCCAGGCCAAGCAGGAAGAAGAACACCTCGCCGAGCATCCGGTCGCGCCAGGTGTCATGGGCGCGTCGGCGTGGCCGCGCTGACGCACGGCCTACTGCGCTCCCGCTTGCGGTAGGTGT
>CALLZL010000144.1 GCA_937859575.1 uncultured Chloroflexota bacterium | reverse complement strand
CCCCTTCGCGAACACCGAGACCGCTAGGGGGGAGGACGCTGCCGTAGCCGACCGCCCAGGCCAGCGCGGCGGCTCCGATGAGCGGCAGCAGATCGGCCGGGGCAATACCGCTGATGCCGGCGATGACGGCGGCGAGCGCCAGGCCACTGCCGAGCTGTGCGGCCACCGAGACAGCCACGATGCGCAGGATGTCGCGGTAGCGGTACGACCAGAGCAGATCGCGCCGGCCGAAGCGCCGGCCGGCCCATGCGAGGGCGGCACCGAGCATGCGGGGGTGCAGGCCGAGCAGGCCGATCGCAACTGCTGCGATCAGGATTTCGCCAAACGGCAGATCACTCGCCAGAGTATTGCGTAACTGCCAGACGGGCAAGGTGAGGGCGGCGATTCCAAACGCGGCTAGCAGCGTCAGCAGTTGTTCGATCGATGCGCTTGCGACGACCGTAGTACGCGAGACACCCAGGCGATCGGCCATGAGTGCCCGGCTGAGGATGTGCCAGACATTACCGGGGATGTAGCGCGAGATCATCGAGAGCAGCCAGATACGCACGGCTGCCGGGTGTGCTACCGGTTGTGCAGCCATGCTGCGCAGCAGCAGCGACCAGCAGAGCGCCAGGCCGCCATAGTAGAGCGCACTCAGAGCAACTGATGCCAGCAGTGCTGCCGGCGCGATCTGCCAGGCATAGCTGCGCAGGGAATCAAACTGCCCCGCGAGAAACATGCCCCAGGCGATCAGCACGGCGGCAACCGCGATCGGCGCGATCATGCGTCGCCAACGGCGCTGTGGCGGGGTTATGCCTTGCGACACAGAACGATCGTCCATGGGAAGCTCTGGCGGCGGCTGACGATCGTGCAGCGACGGCTGACGAAGCGCGCAAAGCCGCGTGCCGACCAGTGGTTGACATGCCCTTCATCGTTGCCCCAGGCGTGCATGTTCTTGCCACGCAAGAAGTTTGCCCCGCGAAAGAGCGGTTCGTGCGGCACACTTAGCAGCAACCAGTGGTGACTCACCCGGCATAGTTCGGCGAGCCCGGCTTCGGGATCATCGAGATGTTCAAGCACTTCGAGGCAGACAACCAGATCAAAGGCGCCATTGGCGAAGGGGAGCTGAAACATACTACCGCAGATGAATGACGTTGCCGGCGACTGCTGGTGGGCAAAGCTGAGCGACTCGTGGCTCAGATCGAGCCCGGTGATCTGGGGGAACTGCGGTTCGAGGGCAGTGCGCATGCCGAACCCTTCGCCACAACCGGCATCGAGCACACGCTGTGCATCGGTTGTGCCCGCCAGTTCGGCGATTGTGTGGTGGAAGCGCTCGATCAACAGAGATCGGAAGAGCGTCGTGTAGGGAAAGAGTGTAGATCTCGGTGGTC
>CALLZL010000143.1 GCA_937859575.1 uncultured Chloroflexota bacterium | reverse complement strand
ACCACCTTAACCCCACACAATGAAAGGTAAGGTCTGATTGTTTAAATGCAGGCGTTATCCCCAAGGGTATACGCATCGGTATAAAACTTTTTTGCCCGCCGATGCTGCGGCCCGGCGCGATACTGGTTGATCAATACATAACTCGGGCTATTGACAAGATCGGTTGAACCGAGCCCGGCGATAATTCCTTTCGCCAGATGGGTTTTGCCGGCCCCAAGCTCACCCGAAAGTACCACCAGATCACCCGGCCTGAGGCACGCTCCAAGACGCTTACCGAATGCGATGGTCTCCTCAACCGAGGTGCTGGTCACATCCAGGGTGACATGCCGTTGTGTCTCGGATTCGTGGTTGCTCATAGGGTGCATTGTAGCATGCTCGCTACGCTCCGTGTACACAACTGCGGGGTGAGTATACCGTGTTGGGATGGTTGCATAGCGCTGCTTTCTGATCGATAATAGCGGCGTGCAGTCGTTGTAGCGAAAGAGTGATTATGCGCCACTCTCCCCATCTCAGTGCTCGACGGCATGTGCTGCAAAAAGCACCGACCGGTATCCACGGCATCGATGAGATCACCAATGGCGGCTTGCCACGCGGGCGTCCGACACTGGTATGTGGTAGTGCGGGATGCGGCAAGACCTTGCTGGCC
Organism: uncultured Chloroflexota bacterium; assembly: GCA_937859575.1. Lineage (GTDB taxonomy): Bacteria > Chloroflexota > Chloroflexia > Chloroflexales > Roseiflexaceae > CALLZL01. Next base: position 6,662 of record CALLZL010000143.1, on the reverse strand, counting down.
ATGGAGTTTCTGATCCATGGTGCGCTCGAATACGCTGAACCGGGTGTCTTTATCGCCTTCGAAGAGACAGCCGACGAACTGACGCGCAATGTTGCTTCGTTGGGGTATGATCTCGAACTGATGGGCGAGCAGAATCAGCTGGTTGTTGAAACGATCCATGTTGATCGATCCGAGATCGAAGAGACCGGCGAATATGATCTCGAAGGGTTGTTCATCCGCATCGGCTTTGCCATTGATTCGATCGGTGCGCAGCGTATCGTGCTTGACACGATCGAGGCGCTCTTTAGCTCATTCGCCAATGAAGCGATCCTGCGCGCCGAGTTGCGCCGCCTGTTTCGCTGGCTGAAGGAGCGTGGCGTCACTGCGATTGTTACTGCCGAGCGCGGTAATCAGGCTCTGACGCGCCATGGGCTCGAAGAGTATGTAGCCGATTGTGTCATCCTGCTCGACCACCGGGTCGATGATGAGATCTCGACGCGCCGGCTGCGCATGGTCAAGTATCGTGGTTCGACCCATGGTACGAACGAATACCCGTTCTTTATCGGCGAGCATGGTATTACGGTTTTGCCACTCACCTCAGCCAGCCTTGAGTATGAAGTTGGTGACGAACGAATCTCGACTGGTGTGGCGCAGCTCGACGAGATGCTGGGTGGGCCTGGCATTATACGTGGATCGAGTATGCTGATTAGCGGGACGGCCGGTAGCGGCAAGACCAGCCTGATCGCGACATTTGTTGATGCGGCATGCCGGCGCGGTGAACGCTGCCTCTTCATGTCGTTCGAAGAATCGGTCAGCCAGATTTGCCGGAATATGCGTTCGATCGGAATCGATCTGGTACCCTGGATCGATCAAGGTCTCTTGCGCTTCTCAACCCAGCGACCGACGGCTTACGGCCTCGAACTGCACCTCATGTCGATCATCGAGCAGGTACATACATTCCAACCCCGTGTGGTCGTGCTTGATCCAATTACGAACTTTAGCGCGGTCGGCACAACCTCTGATGTCAAGGCCATGCTGGTGCGCCTGTTTGATCTGCTCAAGAGCCAAGACGTGACCCTCTGCTGCACCAGCCTGACAGAAGCGGGTGGTGATGCCGAGCATACCGATGTCGGTGTCTCGTCGTTGATGGATACCTGGATCTTGCTGCGTAATATCGAGACACATGGCGAGCGCAACCGTGGCTTGTATATCCTGAAGTCACGGGGGATTGCCCATTCCAATCAAGTCCGCGAGATGATCATGACGAGCGAAGGTATCAAGCTGGTTGATGTCTATCTAGGAACCGGTATGATTCTTACCGGTTCGGCGCGGCTGCTCGCCGAGGCGCAGGCGGCTGCTGAATTGGCTCAGGCCGAAGCGCGCAGTGAACGGCGTGCGCGTGATGTCGAGCGCCGCCGCCGCGTGATTGCTGCCCAGATCGCGGCACTCGAAGCCGAGCTTGCAGCCGATGAGGCGCTCTGGCAAGAAGAAGCCCGGCAGGAAGCAATCGAACGCCGGATCAGCCAGACACTGCGCCATTCGCTGAGGCAGGAACGTCACAGCGGTATGCATGGTGAAATACCGTCTTCACAGGTGAGGCTCGACTCAGATGACTAATTATGCCGATTCACACGATCCGGCGCTTGAGAGCGCGACAGATATCATGTATGAATTGCGACTGTACGTTGCCGGCCAGACGCCGCGAAGTGTTGCGGCATTTGCCAATCTGAAGGCGATCTGCGAGACGCACCTGGCGGGCCGCTATCGGATCGAAATCGTTGATCTTGTCGAGCAGCCACAGCTCGCCAAGCGTGATCAGATCCTGGCAATTCCGACTCTGGTGCGTAATTTGCCGCAACCGATTCGCAAGATTATTGGCGATCTCTCGAATACCGAACGAGTGCTGGTCGGCCTTGATCTGATTCCAGTTGCCGATCATCGATAGCCTGGCAAGCGCGGCAATTTATACTGTGTGGCTACAAGCCTGGATACCTGCCGATAGACGGCGGCCGATCGGTGTCACAGAGCCGGTTGTTGTGTGCCTGCTAGGGTGAAGATTGCTGCCGTAGCAGACCCGGAGTAGAGAAGAGACGTGAATCAGGAGCAGGAATCGGAGACGCCGAGCGAGAAGGTTGCTGCATTTGAGCGAGCAGTTCAACAGCATGCGATTCAATCATACCATTTGCGCCTCTATATTGCTGGCGCGTCTCAACTTTCAACACGTGCGATCACGACACTGACGGCAATCTGTGAAAAGTATCTGCATGGGCGTTATCGGCTGGAGGTTGTGGATGTCTATCAGAATCCCGAACAGGCACATGCCGATAATGTGATTGCCACACCAACCCTTGTGATGCTCGAACCGCTGCCGCAACAGGTCTTTGTTGGCGATGTGGCGCATTCGCGGCGGCTTGCGGCAATTCTTGGAATTCCGCTACCGGAATAAGTGAATACCATATGCAGCAAGAAGAGATAGACCGCCTGCGTACCGAGCTGAAGGATGTCAGACAGCGCCTGGTGGAAGTGGAGGAGGTGGTTCAGGCGCTGCGGAGCGGTGCAGCCGATGCACTGATTGTTGCCGGGCCGCATGGGGATCAGGTCTATACCCTGCGGAGCGCCGATCGCCCGTATCGGCTGCTGGTCGAGACGATCAACGAAGGGGCGCTGACACTGCTGCACAACGGTATGATTGTGTATGCCAATCAGCATTTTGCAGCCATGGTGCAGTTGCCGCCGGCGCAGATTCCGGGTGGGGTACTGGCTGATCTGATCTGCCCTGATGATCGCGCACAGTTTGCTGAGCTTTTTGCGGCCGGCCTGCTCAACAGTAGCCGTGGCGATGTGCATCTGCAGCGCGCCGATGGGGTGCTGGTGCCGGTACAGATTTCGCTGCGTACGCTGCATGATGAAGATCTGCAGGGGGTTTGCGTTGTCGTGACGGATCTGACCGAGCGGCAGTTAGCGGCGTCGCAGATGCGCATTGCGCTGCACGAGAAGGAGCTGCTGCTGAAGGAAGTGCACCATCGGGTGAAGAACAACCTGCAGATCATCGCCAGCCTGCTGCGGTTGCAGGCCGAGACGCTCACCGATGCGCAGTTGATCACCAGCCTGAACGACAGCCAGAATCGGGTGCGTGCGATGGCTCTGGTACACGAACAGCTCTATAGTAGCGGTGATCTGGCGCAGATCGATATTGGGCGCTATTTGCGTTTCCTCGGGTCGAGCATTCAGCGATCGTATCTTGCGCATTCGCTGGCGGTCGATCTGATCATCAATGTTGACGATCAGATCTTTCTGAACCCGGATACCTGCATCCCGCTCGGCATGATTGTGAGTGAACTGATCTCAAACAGCTTTAAGCATGCCTTCCCCGATCGCGCGACCGGCCGTATTCTGGTTGAGTTGCGCCGACATAACGATCAGGTGGTGCTCACGATCCAGGATGACGGGATCGGTATCACCCCTTCCGTCATCGCCGGCCAGAACACGTCGCTTGGCATGTATCTGGTGAGAAGCCTGGCACGCCAGATCGGTGCCACGCTGCAGGTGGCAGCCGATCTGGGTACTCGGATCGAATTGCGCTGGGCGTGATCATGCCGCCTGGCACGCCGATCATTCAGTCGGAGACATGAGTTGTTCGAGCTGCCTGGCGAGTTCACCAGGCAGGAACGGCTTCTGCAACAGCCCCAGCCGCTGTGTCAGGCGAAGTTCGGCCGGCAGCGTACTAAGGCGATACCCACTCATGATGATCACCGGCATTGCAGGGGCGAGTTGAACGATCTGGCGTAGCACCTCGATACCGTTCAACTTTGGCATGGCGATGTCGAGCAGAATACAGCTGATGTCATCCGGCTTGCTCTGCAGCATGTGTAAGCCGGCTGTGCCGTCGGCGGCCTCGAGTGCCTGGTAGCCAAGCCGGTTGAGAATGCGCCCCGCTACCATGCGCACGCCGGCATCATCATCGATCACCAGGATCTTCTTGGCTGGCTCCGTGCCGGCCTGCTGCACTATCGGCATGGTTGGCGGGTATTCCTCAATCGCTACAGCCGGGAAGAGGATGGTGCATGTTGTGCCGCTGCCAATCCTACTGCTGATACTGATGAAGCCGTTATGACGCCGCACAATACCGAGGACTGCCGGCAGACCGAGGCCACGCCCGGTAAACTTGGTGCTGAAAAACGGCTCGAAGATCCGCTTCTGCGTTTCGCCGTCCATACCGGATCCGGTATCGCTGATTTCAAGCACAACATGCATGCCTGGTCGCAGAGTGTTTTCGTGATTGATCGCGGCGATATCGTCGCTGCTTAGCATGCGGCTCGATGTGGTGATACGAACGGTGCCCGGCAGTGTTCCAATTGCTTCTACCGCATTCACGATCAGGTTCATGAGCATGCGCCGGATCTGGGTTGGATCGGCATTGATCAGCGGCAACCGGGTATCGAGGCTATTACTGATGATGACTTTGTCGGTGGTCATGCTCTGAATGAGTAGCTGATCCTTACTGATCAGCTCGTTGAGATCGATCGGCTTGATTTCAATATGACCGGTGCCGGCGTACGAAAGCATCTGACGCACCAGTTCGGCGGCACGATTGGCGGCAATCAGGCTTTGCTGTAGTGGTTGGGTCTCTTGATTGAGCCGTGCCAGGTTCGATTGAGTCAGCTCGATATTACCAATGATCACGGCGAGGAGATTATTGAAATCATGGGCCAGGCCGCCGGCCAGGATCGTCAGGCTCTTGTAGTGTTGTAGCTCGAAGGTGCGCCGTTCGAGGATCAGGCGTTGTTCCTCGGCGCGATGGCGTGCTGAACTGTCGCGGAAAACGATTACGACCCCGTCGATCTCATCAGTGCCGCTGATGATCGGTGCGGCCGTGCCATCGATCGGGCATGCAGTGCCGTTGCGTGCCTGTAGCGATGTGTGATCCGGCAGCGTATATGTTTCGTGGGGCGACAGAGTTGTGCTGGTTGGATACAGTACGGGTGTATCGGGTTGATCATTGTTGAGTTGGAAGATCGTTGTGAGCGGCAGGCCGATAGCTTCGGCAGCCGGCCAACCGGTAAGGTGGCAGCCCGCATCGTTGATCATAGTCACAATATCACTGCGATCGGTCACAATGACACCATCAGCCACACTACTCAGAGTGCGTGCAAGGCGCTCTTCACTCAGCCGCAGTTTGCGCTCGGCCTGGTGTTTGTAGAAGGCGATCTCGATGACGATCTCAAGCTCGCGGTCATCAAAAGGCTTGAGGATATATCCATGCGGTTCGGAATGTGCGGCACGCTCAACAGTTGCACGATCGGCATGCGCCGTGAGATAGACAATCGGGAGGTTCCAGCGCTGCTGCAAGATCTGTGCTGTCTCGATACCATCGAGACCATCTTGTAGCCGGATATCCATAAGGGCGAGATCGATCGCATGCTGCTCGGCCGTCACGATGGCTTCGGTGCCGCTCCCAACCACAGCTACTACACGATGACCCATGCGTTCAAGCGTGATCTGGAGATCACGTCCAATAATGGCTTCGTCTTCTACAACCAGGATGTTCATTAGGTCCGTCCATATTTGATCTTGTTAAGTTTATTGTACAGAATATTTGATAATGTAGGTAGTGTTCCTGCCACATATAGTTAAAACATTTTAACCAAGGATTGTAGCAGGTAGCCTATACTAGGTTGTTACGGCAGTACGCTCTTCCTACGCCCGGCAGGATGCGGTATGATAGAGGCATGGAGAAAGGGTTCAGCAGGATCGTTATGACCAATCTGCCGCATGCCAACAATGATGAAGCCAACGTTCCGCCCTACACCCTGCCCAATCCACTGATCACAGATGCCGGCGTGCCGGTCGCCGATGTGGCTGCATGGCGTGAGCGGCGTGCTGAAATCCTGACACACTTTGCCATAGCTGTTTATGGCCGAACACCCGCCGTTGCGCCGCGCATGCAGTGGAGCGTGCATTCGCACGAGGCTCATGCACTCGATGGGAGTGCGGAGCGTCGCGAGGTGCGGCTATCCTTCCCGGATGTCGTTGACGGGCCGGCCATGAATCTTCTGATCTATCTGCCGCATAACCGGCGCGGATCGGTGCCGCTTTTTCTCGGGCTCAATTTTCTGGGCAACCATACGATCGATGCCGATCGCGGCATTACCCTCGCAGAAGCCTGGATGCCGGATCGACCACAGATCGGCTATGTGGCTCATCGGGCAACCGACGCATCGCGAGGTGTTGATGCCGAAAGCTGGCAGGTGCCGATGATCCTGGCACGCGGCTATGGCCTGGCAACACTCTACTACGGCGATCTTGACCCAGATTTTGACGATGGGTTCCAGAATGGTGTCCACCCGCTCTTTTACCAGCCCGGGCAGCAGCGCCCCGCTGCTGATCAATGGGGCGCGATCGGTGCATGGGCTTGGGGGTTAAGCCGGGTGCTCGACTACCTCGAAACCGATCCGGCAATCGATGCGCGGCGTGTCGCACTGATCGGCCATTCGCGGCTCGGCAAGGCGGCGCTCTGGGCCGGAGCACAGGATGAGCGTTTTGCGCTGGTGATCTCAAACAACTCGGGGTGTGGCGGCGCGGCGCTCTTGCGGCGCATCCTCCGGGGGAGGGAGACGCGAATAAAAAAAAAGAAAGACCCACGGGTTTGTGGTTAATTTTAACCGGTTTGCGGGGGGGAGGGG
>CALLZL010000142.1 GCA_937859575.1 uncultured Chloroflexota bacterium | reverse complement strand
ATACGGCGACCACCGAGATCTACACTCTTTCCCTGCACGACGCTCTTCCGATCTAAGCCTGTCGATCGCGCTCTGGCGATCCTACGCTATCTGCCACATAAGGCAGCACGCGAGATTGCACGGACGATCCAGTCGGCGGCGGCGAATGCAGAACACAACTTTGAAATGGACACCGGTGTGCTGGTCGTGAAGACGATCTATGCCGATGAAGGGCCGGCCTTCAAGCGGATCATGCCGCGTGCACGAGGTCGGGCGGATCGTATTCGTAAGCGCACGACGCATATTACTGTGATCGTGGACGACGGTGAGGAGATCTAGGGCCTATGGGACGTAAAGTGCATCCAATCGGCTTCCGTGTCGGTTATATCAAAGACTGGCAGTCGAAGTGGTTTGCCGATCGCGGCTACACCGATCAGCTCCACGAAGACATTATGCTCCGGAAGCTGATCACGAATGAGCTCGCCAATGCCGGTGTTTCGCGCGTCGAGATCGAGCGTTCCGCTAACAAAGTGGAAGTCACGGTCTATACGGCTAAACCTGGAATTGTGATCGGCAAGCGGGGCGCAAAAGTCGATGAACTGAAAGTTGAACTCGAAAAACGAACCGGCAAGAAGGTCAAACTGAATATTCAGGAGATCCACCAGCCTGAGCTTGAGGCGCAGCTGGTTGCCGAAAGTATTGCCGAGCAAATCAACAAACGTGTTTCGTACAAGCGTGCCATGAAGCAAGCAGTACAGCGTGCGATGCGCCTTGGGGCGCAGGGGGTCAAGATCAAGTGCTCGGGGCGCCTTGCGGGTGCAGAAATGGCCCGTATTGCCTGGGAGCGCGATGGTCGGGTGCCGTTGCACACGTTGCGCGCCGATATCGATTACGCCAATGTACACGCACATACCACCTATGGCCGGATCGGTGTGAAGGTCTGGATTTATAAAGGTGAGGTCTTCCCCGATGAGAACGGCAAGCTGCAGACGGTTGTCGCAGCATCGCCGGCACGGACGATGGCCGGGGATGGAGAGGAAGATCGACCGCGCCGGCGAGGGCGTGGCGGTGACCGAGGCAGTGGCAATGATCGCGGAGGCGATCGTGGCCAGGGCCGTGGGCGCAACGATCGCGGTACAAGCCGCGGGCGTGGCTAAGAAGAATGGCACCGGCTGTGGTGCTTTCGGCCGGAGCAGCCGAAAGTATTGTGGCCGCGAAGGAGAACGACGATGCTGATGCCCAAGCGCGTGAAATATCGCAAGCAGCAGCGCGGGCGCACCAAGGGCTTGGCGCAGCGTGGCAATACCGTCACCTTTGGTGATTTTGGTCTGATGGCGCTTGAAGCAACCTGGGTGACGAGCCGCCAGATCGAGGCCGCCCGCCGTGCAATCACCCATCATGTGAAGCGTGGTGGTAAGGTCTGGATCCGTATCTTTCCCGATAAGCCGATCACGGCCAAGCCGGCCGAAACACGTATGGGTTCGGGAAAGGGTGCCGTAGATCACTATGTGGCAGTTGTCAAGCCAGGCCGGATAATGTTCGAACTTGGTGGAGTACGGCCCGAGGTAGCTCAGGAAGCACTGCATCGGGCGGCACAGAAGATGCCCATCCGGTGTAAGATTGTCGGCCGCGACGATGCCGAGAGCGCAAGCGCGGAGAGTGAAGAATGAAACCAGAGGAACTGCGAAAGCTTGACGACGAGAAGCTGCGCGATCAGATTCGAGAACATCACGAAGAGCTGTTCAACCTGCGCTTTCAGCAAGTGTTGGGCAAACTGACCGCAAGTGGACGTACGCGGATCGTGCGGCGCGAGATCGCGCGTATCAAGACGATTCTGCGCGAGCGTGAGCTGGGTCTCTAAAACCGCAGGAGTTGAGTATGTCCGGACGCCGACAGTATAAAGTTGGTCGGGTGGTGAGCAATAAAATGCAGAAGTCGATTGTCGTGGCAGTCGATTATCTCAAGCCACACCCGCTGTATCGCAAGATTATTCGCAAGACGAATAAATTTCATGCGCACGATGAGGAAAATACCTGTAACATCGGCGATATCGTACGCATCGGTGAGACACGCCCGATCAGCAAAACGAAACGTTGGGAGCTCATCGAGATCATCAAGCGTGGTGAGGAGCAGTAAGCCATGGTGCAGCAGCAGACACGGCTGAAAGTAGCCGACAACACTGGCGCGAAAGAGATTATGGTCATTCGCGTCATGGGTGGCTCGCGCGTTCGCTATGGCTTCGTCGGCGATGTGGTTGTCGCGGCGGTCAAAGAAGCCTCTCCCGGCGGGGCCGTCAAGAAGGGTGAAGTCGTACGTGCAGTGATTGTCCGTACGGCCAAGGAATATGGCCGGCCAGATGGTTCGCATATTCGCTTTGATGATAATGCGGCCGTAATTATTAACAAAGACAATAACCCGCGTGGTACGCGTATCTTTGGGCCGGTGGCTCGGGAACTGCGTGAGCGCGCCTTTATGAGAATTATCTCGCTGGCACCAGAGGTGCTTTAGCGTGCCATTGCCGGAGCCGTGAATACGGTGCCGGTAGCGGAGTGAGGTACGTATGCACGTAAAAACAGGCGACGAGGTCCTGATTATTGCCGGTAAAGATCGTGGTCAGTATGGAAAGATTAAAGCCGTACTTCCAAACGATAACCGGGTCGTGGTTGAAGGGCTGAATATCGTCAAGCGGCACACCAAGCCGCGTGGGCCGACGAAGCCAGGTGGCATTATCGAGCTCGAGGCTCCCCTCGATGCATCGAATGTGATGCTTATCTGCCCGAGTTGCGAACATGCAGTACGCACCGGGAAGCGGTTCCTTGAAGAGACCGATCACAAAGGTCGGCCGCGCAAGGTTCGTTTCTGTAAGCGGTGTGATGCAACGATTGATCAGACATAGGATGTTGAGCGACGGGTCGGCAATCGCCGCCCGATATTCAAGGCCGGAGAGTTGTAGTACAGCTTTCCAAGCCCTTGAGGAGTGAATATGGCCCCCCGGCTCAAAGAAAAATATCAGACCGAGGTGCTGCCGGCGTTGGCGCAGGAGTTTCGCTATGGTTCGATCATGCAGGCTCCACGGCTTGTCAAAGTGGTGCTGAACATCGGCCTTGGCGAAGCAATCCAGAATGCCAAGGCGCTTGAAGCGGCAGTGGGTGATCTCGGCCAGATCTCCGGCCAGAAGCCGGTTGTAACGAAGGCGAAGAAATCGATCGCGGCGTTTAAGCTGCGCCAGGGTATGCCGATTGGTGCCATGGTGACACTGCGCGGTCCGCGGATGTACGATTTCCTCGATCGCTTGATGAATATTGCACTACCGCGCCTACGCGACTTCCGTGGGGTTAGCCGTCGTTCTTTCGACGGACGCGGTAATTACAGCCTTGGTCTGCGTGAGCAGATCTTGTTTCCCGAAATTGATTACGACAAGGTCGACAAACTGCGTGGCCTTGAGGTGGCAATTGTTACCACCGCCCGCGACGACGACCAGGGGTATGCATTGCTCAAACGTCTCGGCATGCCATTTCGAGATTAGCACGAGCCAGGAGCGCATTGGTTGCGCTGACTAGCCCGAGCGGATAGTAAGGAGTCGACATTGGCGAAGACATCGCTGATCATCAAAGCGCAGCGGCCGGCCAAGTTTCAGGTGCGCGGCTACAATCGTTGTAGGGTTTGTGGTCGCTCGCGAGCCTATATGCGGAAGTTCGGCATGTGCCGTATCTGCTTCCGCGAACATGCGCTTCGCGGCCTGATCCCCGGCGTAACGAAATCGAGCTGGTAGTTGTGCAGGGGCACACCCAGGTAGTGTGGGTAGTTGGCCGCTAGAACCGACGCTGGTGATCTAAGGAGGAACGCTGTGAGCGTTAATGATCCTATTGCAGATATGTTGACACGCATCCGGAACGCGTGTATGGCTCGGCACACAACGGTGCAGATTCCGGCATCAAAAATGAAGATCGCGATCGCCCAGATTCTCAAGAGCGAGGGATTTATTCGTGATTTTGCGGTGCAATCGGGTACACCACGTGGCACGATTGTGATTGATTTAAAGTACACGGCTGATCGCCAGCCGGTGATCAGTGGCTTGAAGCGTGTAAGTAAGCCAGGTTTGCGGGTTTACTCCGGGCGTGCTGATATTCCTCGTGTACGGGCTGGTCTGGGTTTGAGTATTCTCTCGACGCCCAAGGGCGTGATGGCCGGCCACGAGGCCTGGCAGCAGCGCGTTGGCGGTGAGGTGTTGTGCTACGTCTGGTAGCGGGGAGGTAACCATGTCGCGTATTGGACGCAAACCGATCCCTGTGCCGAAGGGCGTGGAGATCACCGTTTCCGAAAGCAACTATGTCACCGTGAAAGGCCCTAAGGGTGTGCTGGAGCAGCAGCTGCCGCCCGAGATGGTTATTTCACGCGAAGACGGCATTCTGACGGTCAATCGGCCGACAGATAGCAATCAGCATCGTTCGTTGCATGGCCTGACACGCACCTTGCTGGCGAATATGGTCATTGGGGTTACTGATGGCTATCAGCGGGTGATTGAGATCAGTGGTATCGGCTATCGGGCCTCGCGCGAGGGCGGTAATGTTGTGTTGCAGGTCGGGTTTTCACATCCGATCCGGGTTGTTCCACCCGAAGGCGTCACATTCGAAGTGCTTGATCGCCGGAGTGCGAATGAGCCGCAGCAGCTGATTGTGCGTGGTATCGATAAGCAACTGGTTGGCGAGGAGGCTGCCAAATTGCGCGGCCTGCGGCCACCCGAGCCGTACAAGGGGTATGGCATCCGCTATCAGGGCGAACGCGTACGCCGCAAGGCCGGTAAGACCGGTAAGACGAAGTAGGTCGGAGGAGTGTGCAATGGCAAAGAGAACACCGCGTGAGTTGCGCATTCGCCGCCACAATCGCGTTCGGCGGCGGGTGTTTGGCAGCAGTGAACGACCACGTCTGAGCATCTTTCGTAGCAGCGCACATATTTATGCGCAGGTGATTGATGATGTGACCGGGCGGACACTGGCTGCCGCATCGAGCCTCGATAAGCAGCTTGTCGAGACGCTCACAGGAACAAACAAGACCGAGAAGGCAAAGCTCGTCGGCCGTACAATTGCCGAACGTGCCAAAGCAGCGGGTATCGAGCAGGTTGTGTTCGACCGCGGCGGTTTCAAGTATCACGGCCGTGTCCAGGCGCTCGCAGATGCAGCGCGTGAGGCCGGGCTAAGCTTCTGATTGGAGGAACTGTGGCTCGGAAATTTATCAGCGCAGACGATCTGGAGCTTGAAGAGCGCGTTGTACAGATCAACCGTGTCTCGAAGGTCGTGAAGGGTGGACGACGCTTCAGCTTCAGCACGATCGTCGTGGTTGGCGACGGAAAAGGTCATGTTGGCATTGGTATGGGGAAGGCGGGCGAGGTACCCGAAGCAATTCGCAAGGGTGTTGAAGCTGCCAAGAAGAACCTGATCCATGTGCCGTTGGTTGGAACAACCATCCCGCATGATATTCAGACAAGTTTTTCGGCTTCGAAGGTGCGGTTGTTACCGGCAGCACCCGGAACCGGTGTTATTGCCGGCCGTGGTGTGCGCCCGGTGGTCGAGGCGGCAGGTATTCGTGATCTGCTCTCGAAACGCTATGGTAGTAACAACCCGATCAACGTCGTTAAGGCGACATTCCAGGCACTAAGCCAGTTGTCGTCGCTTGAGACGCAGGCGCGTAGCCGCGGAATGACGCCGCGTGAACTGAACCAGCGCCGCATGCGCCGCGAAGCGGCGCCGCAGGAGTCGTAAGGGATGTCGAAGTTACTGATAACGTATACAAAGAGCAGTATCGGCTATAGCCGCACCCAGAAGGCGACTGTTCGTTCGCTGGGGCTTGGTAAGCTGAATAGCTCGGTCATACACGATGATTCACCGGCAATTCGCGGTATGGTCTTTGCCGTGCGTCATCTGGTAACGGTTCAAGAGGTTGCCGATGATGCACAGCTACCGGTGCGGAATGCGACGGTGCGGCCAAAGGTGATCGATACTGTTCTACAAACAACAGCAAACCCGGCCGCTGTGGCGGAACCATCGGTGCCTGCAACGCCGGCTGTTGATACGGCGGAGCCCGAAGTTGCCGATGATCTTACAAAGATCGAAGGTGTTGGGCCGAAGATTGCTGATTTGTTGGCCGGTGCCGGGTATGCAACCTATGCTGATCTGGGGCAGGCAGATGTCGCTACACTGCGTGCGTTGCTTGCTGATGCCAAATTGCCTATGGCGAAGCCCGATACCTGGCCCGAGCAGGCGCAGCTTGCAGCCGCTGGTGACTGGGAAGCGCTGGAGCTCTTGCAGCAGCGGCTTGTGGCCGGCCGTAGCGAGAGCGAGTGAGGTGACGATATGAAGTTGCACGACCTAAAACCGGCACCAGGTGCACATCGCGAACGGAAGCGTGTTGCACGTGGCCCTGGTTCGGGCAAGGGAAAGACGGGTGGTAAGGGTATGATGGGCCAGAAGGCTCGTTCCGGCCCGAATCCATACCGTACATTTGAAGGTGGTCAGAACCGTATGGTACGCCGTATGCCATACCTGCGCGGCTTCAAGAACCGTTGGCGGGTAGCATACCAGGTGATCAACGTGGGGCAGCTGAATGAACTTCCTGATGGTCAAGAGATTACTATCGATCTGTTGATCGAATCGGGCGAGATCAATGGGCGTGAGCCGTTGAAGATCCTTGGTGACGGCGAACTGACGCGTAGCCTGACGGTACATGCACACAAGTTCAGTGGGAGTGCGCGGAGCAAGATCGAAGCTGCCGGTGGCACGATCGTCGAGGTTCCGTGGATCGTCGAGCGCCGCAGCCGTAGTCGTGGCCCGAATCCGGCAATGCGCAACCGTGCGCCGGCTATCGAGCAGTAGGGAGACATCCGATGCTTCAGTCGGTTGTGCGTGCGCTTCAGTTACCGGATCTGCGTCGGCGCATCCTATTTACACTTGGGATGCTGTTGATCTTTCGGCTGATTGCTCACATCCCGGTGCCGAATATCGATCCAGGGGCACTTGAGCAGTTGCGGCAGGCACTGCAAACCAATCAGTTGGCGCAGTTGCTGAATATTTTCGCCGGCGGTGCGTTGCAGAATCTGTCGGTCGCAGCGATGGGTGTCTATCCGTACATCACTGCGCAGATTATTATGCAGTTGCTCCAGCCCTTGATTCCGGCGCTCGACGAGCTACGCAAAGAGGGCGATCAGGGTCGCATGAAATTCAATCGGATCGTCTTCTATGCAACGATTCCGATGGCGTTTCTGCAGGCATATGGGCAGACGATTACACTCGAACGGAGCCTGGGGCTTGGCCAGAGCCTGTTTCTGACACCATTTGATATTGTAAACAATTTCCTGCCAACATTCACCATTCTGATGGTTATGGTTGCTGGAACGATGTTGCTTGTCTGGTTGGGCGAGCAGATACAGACCTATGGTATCGGCAACGGGATCTCGGTAATTATTTTTGCAGGTATTGTGTCGGGCTTGCCGTCGCTTATCCTGCAGGCATTCACCACGATCGAACTGGGTGGGATCGAAACAATTCTGGGTATCATCCTGTTCTTGTTGATCGGCCTGGGCACGATTGTCGGTATTGTGATGATGCATGAAGGCCAGCGGCGTATACCGGTGCAGTATGCCAAGCGGGTGCGTGGTAATCGGGTGTATGGCGGTCAGAGCAGCCATATTCCGCTTAAAGTTAATATGGCCGGTATGATTCCGCTGATTTTTGCACAGAGTATCATCATCTTCCCGGGAACCATCGCGTCTTATGGCTGCCCCGAGCAGGTAGCGGCGGCTGATGCCGGTTTGCTCAAGCAAGTAGCGTGTTTCACCTATCAGACATTCAGCCCATCGGTGGCGGGGAATGTCCAGACATTCGGCAGTGTGGTGTATTCGGTGTTACTGTTTGTGCTGGTCTATTTCTTCACCTATTTCTATACCAAGGTGATTTTTGATCAGCAGAACATCCCTGATTCACTGCAGCGCAACGGCGGATTCGTGCCGGGAATTCGGCCTGGGAAGCGTACTGAAGAATACCTGGGTCAGGTTGTCAGCCGGATCACACGGGTCGGTGCATTATTTCTCGGCCTGGTTGCCGTGCTGCCATTCATCACTCAGTTCATCACCGGGATCCCGATCGGGCTAGGAGCAACGGCGCTGCTGATTGTCGTTGGGGTTGCGGTTGATACGATGCGGCAGATCGAAGCACAACTAGTGATGCGTAACTACGAGGGGTTCATCAACCGCTAGGTACGTTGCCTGAGAGGTGCTATGGGCAGCCGGTGGTTGCCCATAGCGTCACGATTACTCACGCTGGGGCTCAACGACGAGCAGAGCGAGTTGAGGTTATGGATATCATACTGCTTGGTGCGCCGGGGGCAGGTAAGGGAACACAGGCAAAGGTGCTCGAAGAACATACCGGGCTGGTACATGTAGCCAGTGGTGATCTCTTTCGAGCCGCGCTGCGTCAGGGCACCGAGTTAGGGATGCTCGCCAAGTCATATATGGATCGCGGTTCACTGGTGCCCGATGAAGTTGTCATCCGTATGATCATCGAGCGTATCAGCCAGCCCGATTGTGTCGAGGGAGTATTGTTCGATGGTTTCCCGCGGACAAGCGACCAGGCGCGTGCCCTTGAGCGAGAATTGAGTACGCAGCAGCGCAAGATCGACTACGTGCTCTACTTGCGTGTTCCAGAAGATGTCTTGCTACGGCGCATTGCAGGGCGGCAGACTTGCAAAACCTGCGGCTCTACATATAATGTGTACTATTTTCCGTCCAAGCGACCGGACACATGCGATGAGTGTGGTGGTCGGTTGTATCAACGTAGCGACGACACCATGGAGACAGCGCGGCACCGGCTTGAAGTCTATTTTGCACAGACGATGCCGCTGATTGAATATTACCGTGAGCAAGGTTCGCTGCTCGAGATCGATGGGCAACGTGAGATCTCGCTGGTAACGGATGCGATGATCCAGGCGCTCTCGCGGGCGGGAAGCCGAAGCTCGCGCTAGACAAGGAGCTGTATGTCGAAGAAGAAAGATGTCATTGAGATGGAAGGAACCATCACCGAACCATTGCCGAATGCAATGTTCCGTGTGCAACTTGAGAATGGGCATGAAGTATTGGCACATATCTCGGGTCGGATGCGTATGAATTACATTCGTATTCTGAAAGGTGATCGGGTGCTTGTCGAGTTGTCGCCGTATGATTTGACACGTGGGCGGATTACCTATCGATACAAGTAGTGGAAGAGCAGAGTAAAGAGGCCGATCGGGTTATTGGCAGATGCTATTGTTGATGTTGGTTCACCGAGGTGTTGCGCCGCATACGCGGATGGAGGATTCAGATGAAAGTACAGGCGTCGGTCAAACCGCGCTGCGAATATTGCCGGGTGATCAAGCGCAAAGGGGTCATCAGGGTCATTTGCAGCCGACAGCCTAAGCATAAGCAGCGGCAGGGATAGGAGAGCATTATGGCACGCATCGCCGGGGTAGACATCCCGCGGGGCAAGAAGGTTGAGATCGCGATCACCTACATCTTCGGCATTGGCCGTTCGAACGGCCTGAAGGTGCTGGAGCGGGCAGTGGTTGACCCATCGAAGCGGGTTCGTGACTTGACCGAAGAAGAGGTCGGACGGATACGCGAGATCGTCGAGCGCGAGTATCGTGTTGAAGGTGATCTGCGGCGTGAGATCCAGATGAACATCAAGCGATTGATGGACATTGGCTGCTATCGTGGTCTGCGCCATCGCAAGGGAATGCCGCTTCGCGGCCAGCGTACGCGTACCAATGCGCGGACACGCCGTGGGCGCCGTGGTCAAGCGATCGGTATTAAGAAGAAGGCGAAGAAGTAGTCGTGCGGATGACGCAGTACGACCGGAGGAACAATGGCTAAACAACCGGCAAAGGGTGGCGCGACGAAGCGGCAGCGCGGCAAGCGCCGTGAGCGGAAAAATGTACCGCGTGGGCAGGCTCACATTCAGAGCACATTCAATAATACGATTGTGACGATCACTGATCCCGTTGGGAACGTGATCTGCTGGTCGAGTGCCGGGCAGAACGGTT
>CALLZL010000141.1 GCA_937859575.1 uncultured Chloroflexota bacterium | reverse complement strand
GGGCCGCTGGCGGCCAGCCGCGGCAGCCATGCCTCCCCGGCAGCGGCGGCGCTTGCTGCGCTGGCGAACCCGCCGCCCACACCACAACTTCTATGCCTGCCGATCGAGCCGGAACGCTATGGTGGTGCGATCTGGTATGTGCCGCTCTGGAGCGAACGCGGCCTGATCGGGGCGCTCTTGCTTGGTGAAAAGCGCGATGGCGGGATCTATACGCAGGAAGAGATCGAAATTGCACGCGCTACCGGCGAACGTCTGCTCGATGCCGCCGCCGGTGCCGAAATGTCGCGCCGCCTGATGGGCCTGCAACGCCGCCGGCTGGCCGAAAGCCATGTGCTCGATCGGCAGACACGGCGCGTGCTGCACGACGAAGTACTGCCGCGCATCCATTCGGCAATGCTGCTGCTTGGCCCCGATCAGCACGAAACCCTCGACCTGCTTGGCACGACCCATCGTCAGATCGCTCATCTGTTGCATACCATCCCTACTGCTGCCATCCCCGAAATCGATCGCCTGGGTCCATTGGGCGCCCTGCAGCAGATTGCGCAGGGTGAGCTGCGCGATAGTTTCGATACCCTCAACTGGGAGGTAAGCGCCGAGGCGGAAGCCGCCGCCCGTTCGCTACCGCCCATCGCCGCCGAGGTGCTCTTCTATGCCGGGCGTGAAGTGTTACGCAACGCCGCCCGCCATGGTCGTGGCAGCGATCCGCAGCGCCGCCTCGGGCTACATGTGCATACTGCACTGAGCACAACCCCGCCGCAGGTGAGCCTCATCATCGCTGACGATGGGGTAGGTATGCCGCTTGAACCAACGCCGCGCAGCAGCACAGGCGATAGTGGCGGCCATGGCCTGGCGCTGCACACCACGCTGATGGCGGTCGTCGGCGGCTTCCTCAGTAGCGAAAGCATGCCCGGCCGGTACACTCGTGTATCGCTGACATTACCACTGGCCGATGGCGCAGGCTAGCACCGGGCTGCTCCCTTCGCCCGAAGAGGCCCTTCGCCGCTGGCGCGGCTCAGGATGCCATCCAGCCTCGGGGGCAGATTGTCATCCTGAAAGGAGAACGCATACGCCCTAACGGCCAACCCGCGCCACGCCTTCGTGATGCCGCCATAGTGCTATAATGCTCTCTACGAACACTATCGGCAAAGAGAGACGATCATGAATGCATTTCGGATTGCATGGCTGGCGTGCCGTGATCTGTTCGATGAACTGTTCACCCTGATGCTGGTGAACTTCATCTGGGTGGTGATCAGCCTGCCGTTACTGGGTATCGCGATCTCGTTGGCGTTTTCCGAGGCGTATGTCCCGGCGGTGCTTGCCGCACTGCTGGCGATGCTGCTGCTGGCGCCGGCGAGTACCGGGCTGACCCTGATCGCACAGAAGATCTACGAGGGGCGTGCCGTCTCGTGGCGGCTCTTCTTCGATGGGTTTCGTGAGCTGCGCACGCTGAGCTGGAAGGCATACCTGATCTGGATGGCGGCACTGATCCTGATCATCGTCAATCTGGCCTTCTATACACAGATGGCCCCGCCGTTCAATGCCTTCCTGGTGATGCTCTTCTTCTACATTCTGGTGCTCTGGTGCGCAATGCTCATTCATCTCGGCCCGCTGCTTGTGCTGCAAGAGCGCCGCAGCCTGCGGCTGATCTATCGGAATGCGCTGGTGCTGATCTTCAGCCGGCCGATTGCGACCTTGATCACCATGGTGCTGATGACGATTATTCTCATTCTGTCGGTGATCGCCAATTTGCTGCCGCTGCTGATCATCACGCCGGCATTACTGTCGGTCTGGGGCTTTCGCTCGACTGCCACGGCGATCAAAGAGTCGGAAGAGCGCCGCCAGGCCGCACAGGAAGCCCAATCGAACGATCCGGCCGTGCCGGCGGGCGAAAAGGGGCGCGGCGGGCAGATCCGGCCGCGCCAGTAATCACCCACCGGGTGTATGCCACCATCGGCTGAGCCGGCTACACCAGCCGATTGCCGCCATCGACCGGTAGTATCACACCGGTGATGTAGGCGGCACTTGCCAGAAACACCGCCGCCTGGCCGACATCCTCGGCAGTGCCCCAACGCTTCAGCAGCGTCGTCTGCTCGACATTGCCATCCCGATCATCGCCCCAGTCGTCGGGTTTGAGTACCGGCCCGGGGGCAATTGCATTGACGCGCACATCGGGGGCCAGATCTTTCGCCAGTGCCTCGGTGAGGGTTACCACGCCCCCCTTGCTCACCAGGTATGGCGTATAGTTGCGCCACGGGCGAATCGCACCGACATCGGCGATATTGACGATCGCGCCACCGGCTGCGCGAAGTGCCGGTGCTGCCCGCTGCACGATGAAGAACATGCTGCGCAGATTGATATGCATCAGTGCATCCCAGCGCTCAGGGCTTACCGATCCGATCGGTGTTGCACCCCAGATGCCGGCGTTGTTGACCAGCACATCAAGCCGCCCGCTATGCTCAAGTGCTGCATCGACAAGTCGCTCGCCGGCGGCTACCTCGGCCAGGTCTCCCGCGAAGGCCGCTGCCCGCACCCCCAGCGCCTCAAGCTCGGCAACCACCGCCGCCCCCTGTTCGGCCGACTGGTTGTAGTGGATGATGACATCGGCACCGGCAGCCGCGAATGCCAGCGCGATCGCCCGCCCCAACCGCCGTGCGCCACCGGTGACGAGTGCGACTTTGCCGTGCAAGCTCATAGATCTGCTCCCTGGAGTGCAGCGAACGTATCAGAAACAGCCATCGGCCATCACCAGGCCAGCTCCTGCGCGATCCGTACCGTCTGCATATGAATGGCGACCGTCATATCGACATCGCGGTTATAGCCGCCGGCCATCGTCACGGCTGTGGGGATCCCAGCTTCGCGCATGGTTGTCAGCACCATGCGATCACGTGCCGCCAGGCCGCCGAGCGTCAGCTTCAGCCGCCCGAGCCGGTCGTCTTTGTGCGGGTCGGCACCGGCAAGATAGATCGCCAGATCGGCATGCGAGTGCTCGATCGCATCGGCCAGCCCTTCTTCAAGTGCCGCCAGATACACCGCATCGCCGGTACCGTCGGGGAGCGCAATATCGAGGCTGCTTCGCTCTTTGTGGAATGGGTAGTTGTTGACACCGTGGATCGAAAATGTGAAGACACTACTGTCGTCGGCGAAGATGGCTGCTGTTCCATTGCCCTGGTGGACATCACAATCGATCACGACAACGCGGCGGGCACGCCCTTCGGCCTGCATCACCCGCGCTGCCACGGCGCTATCGTTAAATACACAGTACCCTTCGCCATGATCAGCATAGGCGTGGTGCGTCCCACCGGCAAGATTGACGGCGATTCCACCACTGCTATCGAGCACGGCACGGCATGCCGCGACGGTGGCTCCGGTCGAGCGGCGCGAGCGCTCGACCATCTGGGGCGACCAGGGGAAGCCGATGCGCCGCATTTCGCGTTCGCTCATCATACCGCCGACCATGCGCCGCAGATAGTCGGTATCGTGGGCCAGCAGCAGCTGATCATCACCGGCAGCTGGCGGATCGCTGCGCTCGCCGATCCCGGCGGCAACCACCTGTTGACGCAGTAACTGATACTTTGGGATCGGGAAACGGTGCCCGGTGGGCAGCGGCAGCACATAATGATCGGTATAGAAGATCTGCACGGTTATGGCTGCAACAGGCGCACAAAGAAATCGGCAATTGCGTTATAGCAGGTCACCCGGTTTTCGAACTTGAGCACATCGTGCCCTTCGTTGGGGAACATCAGATACTCGACCTGCTTACCATCGGCGCGCAGACGCTCGACTAGATCGGCTGATTCCGGCTCGACAACTCGCGGGTCGTTTTTGCCCTGGATCACCAGCAATGGGCATGCCAACCGGTCGATTGCGGTTGCCGGTGATCGTTCAAGCAGAAACTCGCGATCTTTGATCGGATCACCAAGTGCGATATGGAAATAGGGCTTCCAGGTCGCCGGAATGCGATCAAGAAACGAGAGCAGATCGTATGGGCCGAACATATCAACCGCCGCCCGCCAGAGTTCGGCATGGCGGGTTGCCAGCATCAGCGTCATATAGCCGCCATACGAACGGCCAACCACCCCGGCACGACTGGTGTCGATCCGTGCATCGCCGCCGAGGATCTGCATGGCATGCACATGATCGGCCATATCGGCACCGCCCCAGTCGCGATCGACATGCTTCATATACTGCATGCCATAGCCGCTACTGCCACGCACATTGGGCACGAATACCGCACAGCCGCGCATGGTGAGCAACTGGATCAACGGCATCGAGAACCATGCAAAATCGGGGCGTTCCTGGCTCTGCGGGCCGCCGTGGATATAGTAGACGAGCGGGCGTGGCCCGCGATAGCCAAGGGTTGCCGACGGCAGATAGAGGCGCGCCGAGATGCGCAGGCCATCATACGATGTGAAGGAGGCGTCTTCCCCGGCAGCAAATGACTCGGCCGCGATCCCGAGGGCTCGCTCGCGGGTATGTACGCGGATCTCGCTGCGATCAACACCGCCGATCGTATAGATCTGGGTTGGCGACACCGCATTCGAAAAGGTCAGCACAAACCGATCACTGAGGGCGTCGTAGTGGATCGCTTCGGCGACTCCCCCGGCGAGTTGGCCACTGCCACACAACACCGCGCCAAGACGCATCGTGTATGCCGATTCGTCGAATTCCGCTTCATACGCCCACGAACTGCCATCGATATTGTACTGCAGCAAATAACGGTTGCCGCCGAGGTGTTCGAGGCCAACCATCTCGCCAAGGCCGCTGTGGATCGCCCCACTTACCGTAACCGGCACCGGCTCGTGGCTGTCGTGCGGCAAAAAACCCAGGCTGTATGTGTCTTCGAAGAGTGCGGTAATGAAGAGCAATCCGCGATCACCGGCGGTATAGCAGCAGCTCTGGATGGCATTGAGCGCAACTTCCTCACCTGCGGCGCGATCCTCGATCGGCCGGCCATAGCGCAATCTCAACCCGCCGTCGCACCATTCGCGCAGCACATGATCACCCGACGTATAGGCTTCCACAATAGCTACCCGGCGATCATCGTCGCTGACCCCCTCGGCGGCAATCCCCCAGCTGCTCTCGGCGAGTGGCAGCAACGCACCCGACTGCAGATCGCCGCGATAGATGATGGTATTGGCGACATCACGCGAACCGGCAGCAAGGTAGACGACACCACGCTCGCGATCGACCTGCTCGCAAACCACACGCGAGCGGGCGAAGGCATCGCCGAAGGCCGGCATGGGGTAGCCGCCATCGAGCGCAATCAGTTGCGGCTGGTAGTTCTCGTCGCCGTCGTTGTCGAGCATCACCAGGATGCGGCCAAGATCCGGGAAGACGGCAAATGGGTAACCACCCACCAGTTCGGGGTTTTGCAGTGCGATCTGTGGCGGCAGCAGCGGCTCGGGTATGCTACCGCCGGCATCCATGGCATACAGGCTCAGCCGGCCGCTCATGTCGCTAATGAAATAGAGCCGATCGCCAATCAGTTGGGCGGCCAGAAAGCGCCGGGCCGCCAGCAGTGATTCGATGCGTGTCATACCTGCCTCTGTGTCCAGCGTGTATCGACAATCAGGCGCGTGCTGCAGTGAATATGCGCCCAGTCGTACACCGAATGATCGGTCACGATAATCGTACAGTCGGCGGCTGCCAGGGCCGCATCCAGAACGCCGACCGAATGGTGGCGCTGCTCTTCGACAAGCACATCAGGGACATGCGGATCGTGATAGCTGACCTTCGCCCCTTTGCCGTCGAGCAGATGCATGATGTCGAGTGCCGGTGATTCACGGACATCATTGACATCCTTTTTGTAGGCCACACCAATGACCAGCACGCTGCTGCCACGCAACGGTTTGGCAGCTTCGTTCAGCGCATCCTGCACCTTCTGCACCCAGTAGTGCGGCATCGAGGTGTTGACTTCACTGGCGAGTTCGATAAAACGCGCATTGTAGTTGAGCGTTTTGAGCTTCCACGAAAGGTAGAGCGGGTCGATCGGAATACAGTGGCCGCCGAGCCCCGGCCCAGGGGTGAACTTCATAAAGCCGAACGGCTTGGTGGCTGCCGCTTCAATCACTTCCCACACATTCAGGCCCAGTTTGTCGCACATCAGCAATACTTCATTCACCAGGCCGATATTGACGGCACGAAAGGTGTTTTCGAGCAGCTTGACCATCTCGGCGGCTTCTGGGCTGCTTACCGGCACCACCCGTTCGATCGCCTGTTCGTAGAGCATCTGCGCCGCAACCAGGCAGGCCGGCGTCACACCGCCGATCACCTTCGGCGTGTTGCGCGTTGTCCAATCACTACGGCCCGGATCGACCCGTTCGGGGGAAAAGGCCAGGAAATAATCGCGCCCGACTTCGTGCCCATGTGCCTGAAGTTGCGGCAGGATCACCTCGCGGGTGGTGCCGGGGTAGGTGGTGCTTTCGAGCACAATAACCTGCCCCGGCCGCATATACCGCGCCAGCTGTTCGGTCACATTCACAATAAACGAAATATCCGGGTCGCGTGTTTTGCGCAGTGGGGTTGGCACACAGATGCTGATCGCATCGAGCTCGCGCAATACCGCGTAATCGGTCGTCGCCTCGAAGCGCCCGGCGGCGCGTTGCTGCTGCAGCTGCGCACTCGGCACATCCTCGATATGGCTGATCCCGTCGTTGAGCGAGGCGACCCGCTCGGGGCTGATATCGATACCGGTAACGCGAAACCCGGCCTCGGCAAAGACCATCGCCAGCGGCAGGCCGACATAGCCGATGCCGACGATCCCGACACGTGCTGTCCGCGCTGTGATGCGCTCGATCAGCTGCCGGTGGTGCTGAGAAGAAGTTGTATCTGTCATATGTATCCATGTAATCGCGATGAGCGGTAGTTGCTCACGGCACTATAAGTATACCGCCTATGGCAGCAGGCGATATTCCAGGCGGGGGCCGCTCTCGCGGAGCACTGCGCGAACACCGAATGGATCGGCCGGCTGCAGGTTCTTCGCCAGATTTGCCACCAGCAGGTCGCGCAGCGTCACAGCCGAACCGTAGCGCACCACCAGGGCGTCGCTCAGCCCGGCAAGATCCTTGGCACCATCTATCGCATCCTCCAGATCGCCAAGCTCGTCGATCAGATTGAGCTCGAACGCCTGTCGCCCGGTATATAACCGCCCATCGGCCAGCGCCAGTACTTCCTCGCGTGGCACCTGCCGACCCTCGACGATCACATCAACAAGGCCCTGATATGCTTCACCGCCAATCGCCTGGATGATGGCGATCTCGGCCGGGGTCGCCTCGCGTGCCGGCGAGCCGATATCCTTGAACTCACCACTCTTATAGACCTCCTGGCGCAGGCCAAGTTTTTCAAACGCCTCTTCATAGTTGAGGGTCGCAATAATTACCCCCAGGCTCCCGGTCAGAGTATCGGGATGGGCATAGATCCGCTCGCCGGCAGTGGCAATGTAGTAGCCGCCGCTGGCTGCTACCGAGCCCATCGAGATCACGACCCATTTGCCGGCCTCGCGTAGTGCCGTGATTTCGCCATGCAGTTCGCTGCTGGCCACAACACCACCGCCCGGGCTATCGACGGCAATCACAACAGCTTTGACGTTTGGATCACGTCGCGCCTGCCGGATCTGCGAAATCAGCTGCTGGTGCGTGATCTGGCTACTGAAGATATCAGCCTCGCTGCTGCCGATCACACCCGCTACATCTATCACAACGACCCGATTGTTGCCGCTTCCCGAAATCACACGTTCCTGCCAGACCCGATCTGCGCTCGCCGGCAGGCTGTCGCCGCTACCGATGGCGAGCATCAACAGCAACGTGCCGAAAGGCAAGGCAACACATACGAGCAAAATACCAA
Organism: uncultured Chloroflexota bacterium; assembly: GCA_937859575.1. GTDB lineage: Bacteria > Chloroflexota > Chloroflexia > Chloroflexales > Roseiflexaceae > CALLZL01. Next base: position 2,217 of record CALLZL010000141.1, on the reverse strand, counting down.
CAATAATCGATATGGCGATCAGCCATCCCCGCTGCTGCATAGAGATTCTCCTGTCATGAGCGGCATTCTAACCACTTTTGTCCACATTATCCACATGTTTTCCACAAAACATGATACCATGTGGAACTGGCTATGTCTTGTATCGGCAATAGGCACAGGGTTCATGCCACGTCTCTGGGTGATGCCCCTGGCCCGCAACCCCCACCGGCAGTGATGTTAGCCAATACTGCCGGAAAGCGACCGAACGCGCTGTCTGGTAGGCAAAGCCAGCCAGCACCTTCTGACCGGATAGAACCCGCCGCAAGCCGCACCGCTTGAGCAGCAGCGGTTAGGCGGGGTTGTCCTCGGCTTTAGCCGTGGCGAAGAGAACAATGTGCTCATCATTTACGGCTTCCTATTGCGTAATACACCTATTTGTGGTACAATTGTGCTAATAAGATCTTCGGGCTGCCAGTCACGCGGTTCGCCGCGTCGCACCTGCACAACAGATGATGTTGCCGGTTCCCGCGCCAATCACGCCTGTGCGGGGTAAAACGTCATAGGTCAGCAATCGGTGCAACATGTCCCTTCGCGGACACGGCTCGGACGGAGCCGTTGGGCGATAACGTAACGGGTTGCCGTATGCGTTGCCCAAGAAGCTGCTGGGCTTTAGCCCACGCAGAGCGTCACGGCAAGAGGAGACGATGCGATGTGTGGTGGTGTTCGCTTCACCTATCAACCGGAACTCGACGCGCAACTGGCGCAGTTCTACACCCCCGAACAGCTTGCGGTTGCCCATGCACGTGGTGTGGTTGAGTCGGTCTTCTGGCAGGCGCGCCCTATGCTGCCGGTGCTGCGCGATGGGGCATTGCAGCTTGTTGCGTGGGGCAACCGCGAACGTGATCTGAAGCTGCCGCAGACGGGTTGGATACGCGACGATAGCCTGCTGGCCGGCAAGTGGGATCATCTGCGGCCGCACGAGGTTATCATCCCGGTGTTCCAGGGAGTCGAAAAGAAGATCTGGTTCGATATCGATGTCGGCATTCGCGGCTTTCTGGTGCGTCGTGGCTCGATTGAACGTGTCTATATGCTTACCGAAACGGCAAGCCCTGCCTTTCGGGCGCTCACGGGGCATGATCGCATGCCGGCATTGATTGATCAAACTGCAATCCATCCGACGCTCGTTCATTGAGCTGAATCGGCAATGCGGGGATGAGCAACACGCTCTTGTGCTGAGCGCACTGCCCATCCCCGCACATGCCCGGGGCCGGATCAAGCTGGCGGCGAATCAGGCGGCCACCCGGTTGCCGCAACTTGGGCAGAACTGCGATGTCGCCGGCATCTGGAAGCCGCAGTTCAGGCAGGGCTTCGTATCTGTGGCAGACACCGGCGGCTCGGCCGGCACCGGTGCTGCACGCGGCGGCTCGACCGTTACCGGCACCGATTGAGCCGGCGGCGGTGCTGTGGTCGCTTCGGGTGGGCGTGCCACACTCTGTGCGCTCTTAACCTCTTCTTCTTTCAGCGTAATACTCGCCTGGATCGCTTCGATCGAACGCATAAGCTCGCCAAGTGTCGGCGATTGGATCTTGCCGGCACGGTAGAGATCCATCGCTCGGTCGCCAAATTCGAAGCGCCTGGCATCCAGCTGGCGGCGCAGTTCGTTCAATTCACCCTGCAGCGCCGTCACCCGCTGAAGCTTCTCCGCTTCGAACTTAACCCAGTCGATCTTGTTGGAAAGCTGGCGACTGAAATCATCTAAAAAGCTCATGGCATGCTCCTTGTATGCTTTACACTCCTCCGCTTCTGCCGGAAGAGGTGATTATGCTGCCGGTAGATCGCGCTAGCCCGGCACGACCGAGCCATACAGCGTTGCGCGATAGCGCGTGCCGTTTGCATCTTCGCCGATCTTTTCCGGTTCGCCGATGAATGCCGGCGGCTGGTTATAGTTGACACGGGTATTCGGGCCAAAACGTTCGCGTGCTTCCTGCTCGTAAGCCGCCAGAAAGGCCTGCCGTACATCCTGCCCTGGCGGTACGATGATCTCAAGATCATCAACCTGAAACGGCTGAGCGATCAGGGTCTGCGGGGTTGCCGTTGCCGACGAAGGTAGTACCGGCAGGTAGCTGGCCAGCTGTGGGAAGGCGAGTAGCAGCGTTGCGACCACCAGCGCCCTCGCAACCAGTGCAAAGAGGCAGCCGCCCCATCCCGCACTGCGCTGCTGCCGCCGCTGCGGCGGGG